>NZ_JRMM01000004.1:0-71074 GCF_000972905.1 Mycobacterium sp. UM_Kg27 | reverse complement strand
GTATTACTGACCGCCTCGGAGACCACCGCTTCGGCGTGATCGGCCAGCGCCGGCTCCACCACCGAGAGCGGGCCGATGAACTGGACAGTGGTGTGCAGCCCCGATCCGGAGAATTGGGCCACCGCGTTGTCCAGTCGCTGCCGCAACGGTGTCGCCGCGGAGGCGACACCGTGCAGGTCGAAGATCGTGGTGCGGATCTCGCCGATGATCGCCTGTAAGTCGTCGACGGCATCGGAGAGCCGGCGCTGCACGGCGGCGTCTCGGCTGCGTGGAATGGTGCCCTGCAGCGACAGCCCCACGGCGAACAGCCGTTGGATCACATGGTCGTGCAGGTCGCGGGCGATCCGGTCCCGGTCGGTGACCACGTCGAGTTCGTGCATGCGGCGCTGCGTGGTGGCCAGCTGCCAGGCCAGCGCGGCCTGATCGGCGAACGCCGCCATCATGTCGAGTTGCTCGGTGTTGAACGGGGGAGTGCTGCTGTGACGCATCACCACGACCACTCCGGCTACCGCGTCGGCGGTGCGCAGCGGAAGTATCAGGGCGGGCCCGGCCGCACGCACACCGCTCAGCGTCAGCCGCTCGACGCGGTGCGGCTCACGCTTCGAGAAGGCCTCGCCGACGGGGGAGCCGGTCACCGGCAGGGTCTCACCAGACAGGAAAGCCATTGTCGGCCCGATGGTTTCGACTACCAGGAGTTCGCTGACCTCCGATTCGGCGGCATCCTCGTCCAGCGGGATGGCCACCAGGGCCGACTCGGCACCGGTGAGCTTGCTGGCCTCTTCGGCGATCAACCGGAACACCGTGGACGGGTCGGTGCCCGACAGTAGTTCGGTCGCGATGTCGTGGGTGGATTCGATCCAGGATTGCCTTGCCTTGGCCTGGGCATACAAGCGGGCGTTGGCGATCGCGATCCCGGCGGCGGCGGCCAGCGCCTGAACCAGCACTTCATCGTCTTCGCTGAATGGTTGTCCGTCGGCTTTCTCGGTGAGGTACAGATTGCCCACGACCTCCCCTCCCGCGCCCACCGGCACGCCGAGGAACGTCCGCATCAAGGGGTGGTGGGGCGGAAAACCTATGGAGGCGGGATGTTTGGAAAGGTCGTCCAGTCGCAGGGTTTGGGGTTCGTCGATCAGCAGACCGACCACCCCCACCTGCTGGGGCAGCCGGCCGATCTTGAGGAACGTTTCGTCGTCGATGCCCTCGTAGACGAACTGCTGCATTCGGCGTTGGCGGTCGTGTACTTCCAGCGCACCGTATTGGGCATCGACCAGACTGGTAGCGGTCTGCACGATGGTGCGCAGGGTCTCGTCGAGTTCCAGACCCGAGGTGACGGCCAGCATCGCTGCCAGCAGTCCGTCGAGGCGGTCGCGGCCTTCCACGATCTGCTGGACCCGGTCTTGCACGCCGACCAGCAGCTCGCGCAGCTGCAGATGAGAAAGTTTGTCGCGCAGCGGGTTCGAGCCTTCCTCGGGTGCGTCGTCAGTCATTCCGGGCGCGCTCGAGCTTGGTGGCGAAGACCGCGGCCTGAGTGCGACGCTCCATGCCCAGCTTGGCCAGCAGCCGTGACACGTAGTTCTTGACGGTCTTCTCCGCCAGGAACATCCGGTCCGCGATCTGCTTGTTGGTCAGTCCTTCGGCGAGCAGGCTCAGCAGTGTCCGTTCCTGTTCGGACAGGCCCGACAGTGGATCGGGCTTGGCGGCGGCGCCCCGCAGTTTGGCCATCAGGGCCGCTGCAGCGCGGTTGTCGAGCAGCGATCGTCCCGCGCCGACTTCCTTGACCGCGTGGGCCAGCTCCATGCCCTTGATGTCCTTGACGATGTAGCCGCTGGCGCCGGCCAGGATGGCGTCGAGCATTGCCTCGTCGGAGGTGAAGGAGGTCAGGATCAGGCAGCGTAGTTCGGGCATCCGCGCCAGCAGGTCACGGCAGAGTTCGATGCCGTTGCCGTCCGGCAGCCGGACATCGAGCACCGCGACGTCCGGAGACAACGCGGGTATGCGGGCCAGGGCTTCGGCCACCGAACCGGCCTCACCGACCACATCCAGTTCGGGGTCGGCGCCCAGCAGGTCGATCAGGCCGCGCCGCACCACCTCGTGATCGTCTACCAGAAAGACTCTGATCACATCGCGTCCTCTCCGAAGCCGTCGTCGCGGCGCGCACCCAGGCACTGCCCACGGTAGCGGCGACACCGGCGGATTCACAGAGCACAAAGCCCCGATCCGCAGAAGGGTCAGGCTTCGGGGGTGATCTACGCTTCTTGCGTCTTGGCCCTGACGTAGGAGATCCCAGTGGACAGGTCTGCCCTCACTGCATTGTTCGACCTGACCGGACGCACCGCCATCGTGACAGGCGGAACGCGCGGCATCGGGCTGTCGGTTGCGCACGGGTTGGCCGCTGCCGGCGCCAACGTGGTGGTGGCCAGCCGCAAGAGCGAGGCCTGCGATCAGGCCGCGGAGCAACTGCGCCAGGCCGGCGCGCAAGCGATCGGGGTGCCGACCCACCTCGGGGACGGCGAGGCGATCGAGGCGCTGGTGGGCGCCACAGTCGACCGGTTCGGGGGGGTGGACATCGTCATCAACAACGCTGCCAATGCGCTGGCGCTGCCGTTGGGCGAGATCACCTCGGAGGCACTGAACAAGTCGTTCGCGGTCAATCTGCAGGGGCCGGTCTTCCTGGTTCAGGCGGCGCTGCCGCATCTTCGCAAGAGCGAGCACGCCGCCATCGTCAACGTGGTGTCGGCCGGCGCCTTCGTCTATTCGCCGGCGACGTCGATGTACTCGGCGGCCAAGGCCGCACTCGTGTCCTTCACCCGGTCCATGGCGGCCGAGCTGGCGTCCTCGCGCATCCGGGTCAACGCGATCGCACCCGGACCGGTCAACACCGACATGGTGCGTAACAATCCGCCGGAGTTCATCGCAGCATTGCGGGCTGCCACGCTGCAGCAGCGCATTGCCGAGCCCGACGAAATGGTCGGGCCGGTACTGCTTCTCGTCTCCGACGCAGGCAGCTACATCACCGGCCAAACCATCCATGCCGACGGCGGGATGGTCGCGCGGTAGCGCCGTTAGTCCCGCTTGACGGCACGCAGTGCTTCGGCCGCACCGCCCAGGAACGGGGTGATGATGTCCACCGGCAGCGGGAACACCACAGTGGAGTTCTGGTCGGCCCCGAGTTCCAAAAGGGTTTGCAGGTACCGCAGTTGCAGCGAGGCCGGGTTCTGCGAAAGCCGTTCGGCGGCCTGGCTGAGTTCCTCGGAGGCCTGTAGCTCGCCGCGGGCGTTGATCACCTTCGCCCGGCGCTCGCGCTCGGCCTCGGCTTCGCGGGCCATCGCCCGTTGCATCGACTCGGGGATCTCCACGTCCTTGATCTCGACCACCCGCACCTGCACGCCCCACGGCTCGGTCTGCTTGTCGATGATCGTGCGCAGGTCGGCGTTGAGATCGTCGCGGTGCGCCAGCAGCGTGTCCAGATCGGCCCGGCCCAACAGGGAACGCAGCGTAGTCTGGGCGATCTGCGAGGTGGCCACGGCGTAGTTCTCGACCTCCATGATCGCCTTGAGCGGATCGGTGACCTGGAACATCACCACCGCGTTGACCCGGGCCGGAACGTTGTCGCGAGTGATCACCTCCTGCGGCGGAATGGTCAGGGTGACCACCCGCTGATCAACCCGAATCATTTTGTCCACCAAGGGGAACAGGAACTTCAGGCCTGGTTGGTAGAGCGGGCGGGCATGGCCCATCCGGAACACCACGCCGCGTTCGTACTCGCGCACCACATTCAGCGCGAAATATGCCAGCACTGCGAGCGCCACGACGGCCAGCGCCAGCACGGTGATCAGTCCCTCACTCATTTGAGTTGCTGCCTTCTGCTCGACGCGTTGTCGGAAAAGCCGCCCCACCGGGTGGAGTACCGGTCGATCGCGGCCTCGACGTTCAATGCCTGATCTTCGGCGACGGATGGGTGCGGCCGATCATCGGGGGCGTTACTCGGGGTGCTCCACAGGTGACGCAGCAGGGGATAGCCGCCGGCCGCCACCACGGCGATCGCCGCGGTCAGCACCAACACGTCGGCGGCCGAGTGATTCACGAACAACGTCGCAGCCGGCAGGATGATCCCGAAACCCGCTACCGAACAAGCGATGCCCCGGTGAAAGCGGCCGGTTTCCGAGTGCGGCCACGGATCGACCGCCCGGCTGATCTCCCGGCCGTGGTGCGACGTGGTGCAGGTGTCCTTGACCGGACAGGAGTTGCAGACCGACGGCGTCGCCCGGTACCGCATCACCCGGTTGTCCGGATCGAACGAGGTGGGCCAGAGCCACTGGTCCTGCGGGCACTTCCACGCGTCATGATCGTCGTGGTAGACGAACTTGCCCGTGCGCCACTGCGCCGCGCGTTCGGAGGTCCGCTGGGCCATCCGGTCGAAACCCCAGGCGAAAGTCAGCAACAGCAGCGCGTAGCCGGCAACCAACCACACCCATGTCGCCGGCCCGGACATGATCAGTCCTTGCCCGCGGCGGCGGACTCTGCCGGAACCTCGACGTAGAGCGGGTTCTCCGGCAACTCGTCGACCGTCTCGCCGGAGCGGAAGTTACGCAGCGCGATCCAGGCGATCCAGACGAACGGCACCACACCGGCGCCGATCAGGATCGCGTCGCCGGGCAGGCGCAGCCATTCCAGCAGCGCGTTGCCGGGCTGGGTGATGTAACCCAGCGAGCGCGCCTCGAAGTAACCCGCGTTGACCGAGTGGAACAACTGCAGCACGCCCAGCGGCAACAGGGTGACGAACACCATCCATGCCAGGCCGATGTTCATGCCCCAGAACGAGATCCGGGCCAGCTTGTTCGGCCACTGGTCCGCCGGGATCACGTAACGGAAGGCGAACATCGCCAGGCCGACCGCCAGCATGCCGTAGACGCCGAACATCGCGGCATGCGCGTGGTTGGCGGTCAGTGCCGTCCCGATCTCGTAGTAGGACACCACCGGCAGGTTGATCAGGAACCCGAAGATGCCTGCGCCCAGGAAGTTCCAGAACCCGACGGCGACCAGGAACATCACCGCCCAGCGGGCCGGGAAGTTGTTCTGCTCACCGGCTTCCTGGCGGGCACCCAGCTGCAGGAAGGCCCAGGCCTCCACGGTCAGGAAAGTCAGGGGGATGACCTCGGCGGCCGAGAAGAACGCGCCCAGTGCCATGTGCTCCACCGGTGTGCCGGAGAAGTACAGGTGGTGCATGGTGCCGATCACGCCGCCGGCCGAATACAGGATGATGTCGAGGAAGATGACCAGCAGCGCAACGCGCTCGCGCACCACCCCGAGCTGAACGAAGATGTAGGCCACCATCGCGGTGGTGAACAGCTCCAGGAAGTCCTCCACCCACAGGTGCACCATCCAGAACCGCCAGAAGTCGGCGACCGAGAAGTGCGTCTCACTGCCGGCCAGCAGGCTGGCCGCGTAGAACGTCGGGATGGCCAGGCCGGTGAAGAAGAACATCCAGGGCAGGTTCATCTTCGAGGTGGTGGCCAGCTTCGCGCGCATGCCGCGCCAGATGATGACGATCCACAAGAACAGGCCGACGATCAGCAGCAGCTGGAACAGTCGGGGCAGGTCCAGGAACTCCCACTGCTGGGAGAACAGGGTGCCGGGCTTGATAACCCCGAAGATCGACAGCGCCTCAAAGGCCAGCGAACCGAAGACCACCACTGCCAGCGCGCCGAGCAATCCGTATACCAGGACCGACTGCTTGCCGGGCTCGCGGCGGGTGATGAAGGGCACCAAGAAGATTCCACCGGCCAGGAACGCCGCCGCGGTCCAGAACAGTGACAGCTGCAGGTGCCAGGTTCGGGCCAGGTTGTAGGGCAGGACCTTGGCGAGGTCGATCCCGTAGAACTCCGACAGATCCGCCCGATAGTGCTCGACGGCGCCGCCGAGCAGGACTTGGGCCAAGAACAGCACCGCGACCACGGCGAAGATCCAGATCGCGGCGCGCTGCGAGCGGGTCAGCGGCACCTCGCCGGGCTGGCGGAAGTGCAGTTTGGTCATCTCCGTGCCGTGCCAGCCGATGTTCTGGCTCCAGCGACCGTAGACGGTGAACATGACGCCGATGCCGCCCAACAGCATGATCAGCGACAGCACCGACCACACCACCACCGATCCGGTGGGCCCGTTGTCGACGCGCGGCTCCGAGGGCCAGTTGTTGGTGTAGCTGTAGTTGTGGCCGGGCCGATCCGCGGCCGCCGCCCACGCGGTCCAGGCGAAGAACGCGGTCAGATCGCGGATCTCGCCGGGCTCGGTGATCATGTGCGGCAGCAGGCCGTACTTGGTGGAGGCTTCGCCGAAGTAGTCGGCGTAGTGCTGCTCGATGGTGTTGAAGGCCTGGACCTGTTTGTCGGTGAATACCAGCGTTTTGGTGTCCGCGTTATAGCGGTTGGTTCGGAACTCGGCGACCACGGCGTCGTGCGGGTTCGCCACGCCCTGCGCCTTAAACTGATCGGCGACGTCTTCGGTGGCCAGCCGCAGATATTCGGCGGTGTAGTCGGGGCCCAGGTAGGCGCCGTGGCCCAACACCGAGCCGTACTGCATGAGGCCGCGGGCCTGATAGAGCTGTTGGCCACGGGTGATGTCGGCGCCGGTGAACAGCTGCTGACCGGATTCGGCAACGACCTTGTCCGGCATCGGCATTGACGCCGTGTACGTGCGATAGGCCAGGATGCCCATCACCAGGAATCCGAAGATCATGACCAGGGCCACGCCCTGCGCCCAACCCTTGCCGACCAGCGCTTCGGCACGGCCGGATCCGGTGGTGGGCGCGCCCACCTGTGTCGCATCGGTGCTCATGGACGGCACGCTAACAGTATCGAGGATGAAAATTCGCGAAACTGTTAGTGCCCTCACTAATTTGGGGTCTGGCGTTAGTTTCTCTGTTGACCAAATGCCCCTTGACGCCAAGGTACGACATACCGTAGTAGCGGTCCGATGTGCGGGCCGGAAAGGACACACCATGCCCCGCCTCCGCGAGATCCCGCGCGCCGAAGTGACCGACGAGCAGATCTTGTTCTTCTACGATCGGTTGTTCGGCGCGGGCATAGAACCCGTAGGCCCTGACGCTTCGGCGACAGCTTCCGGCGGCCACCGCACCATCCACGGGACACCGGGGGACTGGTGGACGGTCTTCGCCCAGGCGCCCAAGGTGTTCTCCCACGCCGTACGTGGATTCGCTCTCTATCGCAACGCCTCGCTGGACCCGCTGCTGCGCGAGCTCGGTCAGGCCCGCGCCGGCTACGCCCGCGGCAGTCAGTTCGTCTTCTCCCAGCACTGCAAACAGATGCGTTCGCTGGGTATGTCCGAGGAGAAGATCGCCGCGTTACCGTCCTGGCAGGTCAGCGACGCCTTCTCCGGGCTCGAGCGCGCGGTGCTGGCTTACACCGATGCCCTGGTCTACGACGGCGGGCGGGTGGCCGACGAGATCTTCGCGGTGCTGCAGGCGAACCTGTCGGACCGCGAGATCATGGAGCTGACCTACATCACCTGTATGTATGACATGCACGCCACCATCTGCCGTGCGCTGCGGCTGGAGTTCGACGACCGCGCGGAGCCGATCACCGAGGTCCAGGTGCCCGAGGGGCTCGCGGTGGCCGACCTGTCGGCGGACCTGGCCGGGGACTGACCGCGGCTTGGTCGACTTGTCGCACCCCGGGGGCACCATCGGTCTGTGCTTGACGCGGTGCTTCCTCTGCAGTGCGGCGGCTGCGGTACACCCGGGACCCGATGGTGCGCCGCCTGCGCCGCGCAGCTGGCGGTCGGGCCCGAAGAACCCCGGGTGATCGCCCCGCGGCTGGATCCGCAGGTTCCGGTTTTCGCCCTGGGCCGATACGCCGGCGCCCGCCGGCAGGCGATCGTCGCGGTCAAAGAACGCGGCCGCAGCGACCTCGTCGCTCCGCTGGCTTGGGCGTTGGGGGCGGCGCTGCAGCGGCTGCTGTGCTGGCAGATGGTGGACCTACCGCTGACGATCATCCCGGCACCCACCCGCCGCAGCGCTGCCAGACGGCGCGGGGGCGACCCGATCACGCGCATCGCCGCTACGGTTGCCGCGCGCCATGCGGGTGTGACGGTGGTGCCGGCATTGCGGATGCGGGCGCTGACCCGCGACTCGGTCGGTCTGGGCAGCGCCGCCCGGGAACGCAACGTCGCCGGGCGGGTACTGCTGCGCCGGGGTGGGCTGGCGAGTTCCTCCGCCGCGGGCGATGTCCTGATTGTCGACGACGTGGTGACCACCGGAGCGACCCTGGCCGAGTCGGTTCGGGTGCTACATCAGGCCCGGGTGCGGGTTTCTGGCGCGCTCGTGATCGCTTCGGTATAAGACGGGTGTCAAACGGGTGCGCCAAACCGGTGGCATCTCTCCGGCGGCATGGCTACGGTCGTCATCAAGGGACGGGGGACCTTGAAGGAACGTGGTCGAGACGACAGGAGAGTGTCGAGCATGGCAAATCAATTTGTGGAAACCAGCCCGGCGTCAGTCGACGTGGAGGAGCGGCCGGATCAGTCGGGCGCCGAGATCGTGGTCAAGGGTCGTAATGTTGAGATTCCAGACCATTTCCGGGTTTACGTCGCGCAGAAGCTGGCCCGCGTGGAGCGGTTGGACCGCTCGATTCGCCTGTTCGATGTCGAGCTCAAGCACGCCAATAATCGACGCCAGCGAAAATCCTGCCAGCAGATCGACATCACCGCGCACGGACGCGGCCCGGTGGTCCGCGGGGAGGCCCGCGCCGACAGTTTCTATGCCGCATTCGAGGCTGCGATCGATCGACTGGAGAGCCGGTTGCGCCGCGACAAGGGCCGTCGCAATGTCTCGTACGGCGACAAGACCCCGCTGTCGGTAGCGGAGGCCACCGGTGCCACCAATTTGGACCCGGAGTTCCTCGCCAGCGCATTCAACCGGGACGGCACCGCCGAACCCGACCACCGTGAGGAGGTCGGGCACAGTAGCGGCCACGAGCATGAGCCCGGCCAGATCGTGCGCACCAAAGAACACGCCGCGACGCCCATGTCGGTCGACGACGCGCTCTACGAGATGGAGCTCGTCGGCCACGATTTCTTCCTGTTCCAGGACAAGGAGACCGACCAGGCGTCGGTGGTCTACCGACGGCACGCCTACGACTACGGCTTGATTCGTTTGGTCTGAGCACTGCCGTTCCGAGCTGCGTGGGCGGCGCATTGCCGCCTTCGGTAACGGTGTCACCTACCATGGGTGACGCTCGTAATGCCGAAGACTGAGTAGGGGACATAGCCGTGCTGTCCAAGTTGCTGCGTTTTGGTGAAGGCCGCATGGTCAAACGGCTCCGGAAGGTCGCGGACTACATCGACACCCTCTCCGGGGACGTCGAAGCGCTCACCGACGCGGAGCTGCGGGCCAAGACCGACGAATTCCGTCAGCGGCACGCCGACGGCGAATCCCTCGACGACCTGCTGCCGGAGGCATTCGCGGTGGCCCGTGAGGCGGCGTGGCGGGTGCTGACCCAGCGCCCGTTTCACGTGCAGCTGATGGGTGGCGCGGCACTGCACTACGGCAACGTCGCCGAGATGAAGACCGGTGAGGGCAAGACCCTGACCTGTGTGCTTCCGGCGTACCTCAACGCGATCTCCGGCAAGGGCGTGCACGTCGTCACGGTCAATGACTACCTGGCCAAGCGCGACAGCGAGTGGATGGGCCGAGTGCACCGCTTCCTCGGCCTGGAGGTCGGGGTGATCTTGTCGCAGATGACCCCGGACGAGCGGCGCGTTGCCTACAACGCTGATGTCACCTACGGCACCAACAACGAGTTCGGCTTCGACTACCTGCGCGACAATATGGCGCACTCGCTCGAACAGCTGGTGCAGCGGCCGCACAACTTCGCCATCGTCGACGAGGTCGACTCCATCCTGATCGACGAGGCCCGCACCCCGTTGATCATCTCCGGTCCCGCTGACGGCAGCTCCAACTGGTACTCCGAGTTCGCCCGGATCGTGCCGCTGATGGAGAAGGACGTCCACTATGAGGTGGACCTGCGCAAGCGCACCATCGGTGTGCACGAGGTCGGGGTGGAGTTCGTCGAGGACCAGCTCGGCATCGAGAACCTCTACGAGGCCGCCAACTCGCCGCTGGTCAGCTACCTCAACAACGCTCTGAAGGCCAAGGAGCTGTTCAACCGCGACAAGGACTACATCGTCCGCAACGGCGAGGTCTTCATCGTTGATGAGTTCACCGGCCGCGTGCTGGTGGGTCGGCGTTACAACGAGGGCATGCACCAGGCCATCGAGGCCAAGGAACGGGTGGAGATCAAGGCCGAGAACCAGACCCTGGCCACCATCACCCTGCAGAACTACTTCCGGCTCTACGACAAGCTCGCCGGCATGACCGGCACCGCCGAGACCGAAGCTGCCGAGCTGCACGAGATCTACAAGCTGGGCGTGGTTCCGATCCCGACCAACAAGCCGATGGCGCGCATCGACCAGATCGACCTCATCTACAAGACCGAGGAGGCCAAGTTCCTCGCGGTCGTCGACGACGTCGCCGAGCGCTACGAAAAGGGCCAGCCGGTGCTGATCGGCACCACCAGCGTGGAGCGCTCGGAGTATCTGTCCAAGCAGCTGACCAAGCGCCGTGTCCCGCACAACGTGCTCAACGCCAAGCAGCATGAGCGTGAGGCGCACATCATCGCCGAGGCGGGCCGGCGCGGCGCCATCACGGTGGCCACCAACATGGCCGGGCGCGGCACCGACATCGTGCTCGGCGGCAACGTCGACTTCCTCGCCGACCAGCGGCTGCGCAGTCAGGGCCTGGACCCGGTCGAGACCCCGGATGAGTACGAAGCCGCCTGGGACGAGGCGCTCAACGCGATCAAGGAGGAGGCAGCCGCCGAGGCCGAGGAAGTGATCGAGGCCGGCGGCCTGTACGTGCTGGGCACCGAGCGTCACGAGTCGCGGCGTATCGACAACCAGCTGCGCGGCCGGTCCGGCCGACAGGGTGACCCGGGTGAGTCGCGGTTCTACCTGTCGCTGGGCGACGAGCTGATGCGACGGTTCAACGGCGCGGCACTGGAGTCGCTGCTGACCCGGCTGAACCTGCCCGACGACGTGCCGATCGAGGCCAAGATGGTCACCCGGGCGATCAAGAGCGCCCAGACCCAGGTCGAGCAGCAGAACTTCGAGATCCGTAAGAACGTGCTGAAGTACGACGAGGTGATGAACCAGCAGCGCAAGGTGATCTACGCCGAACGCCGCCGCATCCTCGACGGCGAGAACCTCGCTGAGCAGGCCCACGACATGCTCGTCGACGTGATCACCGCCTACGTCGACGGTGCCACCGCCGAGGGCTACGCCGAGGACTGGGACCTGGAGCAGCTGTGGACGGCGCTCAAGACGCTGTACCCGGTGGGGATCGACTATCACGAACTGCTGCACGCCGACGACATCGGCGAGGCGGACGATCTGACCCGCGAAGAGTTGCTCGCGGCGCTGCTCGCCGACGCCGAGAACTCCTATGCGGTGCGGGAGGCCCAGGTCGACGAGACCGCCGGCGCCGGCGCCATGCGGGAGCTGGAACGCGGTGTGCTGCTTAGCGTTTTGGACCGCAAGTGGCGCGAGCACCTTTACGAGATGGACTACCTCAAGGAGGGCATCGGACTGCGGGCGATGGCGCAGCGCGACCCACTGGTCGAGTACCAGCGGGAAGGCTTCGACATGTTCCGCGGCATGCTCGACGGGCTCAAGGAGGAGTCGGTCGGCTTCCTGTTCAACGTCGCCGTCGAGGCCGTCCCGAAGCAGGCAGTCGCGCCGGTGGATGCCCCCGAGGGGTTGGCGGAGTTCGGGTTGCGCGCCAAGGGAATCGACGGCGCCAACGGCGCTGACGGAGCCGACGGTGCGGACGGGCTGACCTATACGGGTCCCGACGAGGACGGCTCCGCGCAGGTGCGGCGCGCCGGCGACCTGCAACCCGCAGGCGCGACGTCTCGCCGGGAACGGCGCGAAGCGGCCCGCCGCGAAAGCCGCGGCTCTCGGCTGCCGAAGGTGCCACGCAAGAGCTGAGGCGCTGAGCCACAGCCGATGGCGCCGACCCGTCCCCCGCGGTGCGGATCGGCGCTAGCCGATGTGCAGGGCGACGATCCGCCAAACTGTGCCGTTTCCGGTCCGCGGAATGGGCTCGACGCGGCAGGCCAGTGCATGCGTGCGTCGTCCGCGCCGGTAGGTACCGAAAACCTCTACCGCGCTGGCCGGTTCGCCTGAACCTGCCGGTTGCACACGCACTCGCTGCAGGGTTGCCGGCTCGAGCCGGCCCGCCGGTGGCGCCGGGCGGGCCGACGCCACCGAGTCGGCCAGTCCGGTGGCGAGCAGCGGATGCAGATGCGTCGACGGCCGGCGTCCGTCCACCACTTCCAGGACCCGGCGCAGCGCGGCGTCGGCGAACACCGCGGCCGAGCGCAACGTCGCCGGTAACGCCTTGTGCGCGGGTCGACCGGGTCGCGTCCTCGGGGGATGCCCCGGGCGCGGCCGGACCGACGGCGCCGGCGCGGGCGGATGTGCGGACCGGTTCGGCATGGTCGGACGGGCAGGCGGTTCGTAGTCGAGCAACGGCGCGACGGCCGAGCGCGGGGACGCAGTGGGATCGGTGGGCACGGCAGCTCTCCAAGGTAGGTCCGGTCGGCGGGCCTGCTGGAGAGTGGCAGGGTGTGTGCGGCGATCATCGCACAATTGCGGCTGCGGCGTATCCGCGTGCGGCGCGGCCCGGCGGCGGGCTACCGTGAGCGGCAGTGTTTTTCTCCGATCCGGGGCTGGTGCAGTACCCGGCCGGATCGAGCCAGCAGGGAGGACGGGCAACGATGGTGAACCGGCTATCGGCGTCGGAAGCCAATTTCTACCGCCTGGAGAACACCACGACGCCGATGTATGTGCAGTCGCTGTTCATTCTGCGTAATCCGCGAGGTGGCCTGGGCTACGACAAGCTGATGGAGACCATCGAGCAGCGGCTGCCGCAGATCCCGCGGTACCGGCAGAAGATCCGCGAAGTCACTATGAGCCTGGCCCGTCCGGTCTGGGTGGACGACCACGAGTTCGACATCACCTACCACGTAAGGCATCTCGCGGTGCCGTCTCCGGGAAGCGAGCGCCAGCTGCACGAGCTGGTCGCTCGGCTGAGTCAACAACCGCTGGATCGCTCCCGACCACTGTGGGCGACTTACCTGATCGAGGGGTTGGCCGACAACCGGATCGCGATTTACATCAAGTCGCACCAAGCGCTGGTCCACGGTATGGCGGCGCCGGCGTTGGGGCATGTCCTGGTCGACCGGACTCAGCGTCCGCCGCCTTTCGATGAAGACATCTGGGTGCCGCGCGACGAGCCCGGCGCCGTCGAATTGGTGCTCGGTGCGGTCGGGGACTGGGTGGCGGCTCCGCGGGCCCAACTACAGGCGGTGGGATCGACGGTCGGCAGCCCGTTGTCGTGGGCAGGCCGCAAGGCGTTCGATACCGTCCGGGCCATCGCGCGCGGCGCGGCCCCGCAAAGCCCGCTCAACACCCAGGTCTCGCAGAACCGTCTGTTCACGGTGGCGAGGGGTTCGCTCGAGGATTACCGGACGGTGCGGGCCCGCTATGACTGCGCCATCAACGATGTGGTGCTCGCGGTGATCACCGGGGCGCTGCGGAACTGGCTGTTGGCCCGCGGCGAACCGGTCGGATCGACGCGCACTGTACGGGCGTTGGCACCGTTGTCGGTGTATCCCGACCACGAGTTCGACTCCGCGGGTCAGCCGATCGGTGCCGTGACACCGTTCCTGGTGGATCTTCCGGTCGGCGAACCGAATCCGGTCGTCCGGCTTTCGCAGATCGCTTATGCCACCGAATCGCATCCCACCGCGACCGGGCTGGTTGATGCCCGCACCATCTTGACCGTGGCGGGGTTCGCCCCACCAACTCTGCACGCGATGGGTCTCCGGGTCGCGGCCGCGTTCGCCGGATTCTCCGGGCGGGTGTTCAACCTGCTGATCACCAACGCGCCGGGTGCTCAGCGGCAGCTCTACGTCTGCGGCGCGAAGCTGCTCGAGACTTACAGTGTGCCGCCGCTGTTGCCGAACAAGGCGTTGACCATCGGAGTGACGTCTTACAACGGGACCCTGTATTTCGGCGTCAATGCCGACCGCAAGGCGATGAGTGACGTAGGAATGGTCTCAGCACTGCTGGACGAAGCGCTGGCCGAACTGCTGGAGGCAGCACAGTGAGCGAGGACGAGTTCGAAGCCGCTACGCGACGGCTCGCCAACGACGTGTACGAGAAGGAATTACTGCGTCTGCAAAGCGAATTCGTCAAACTCCAGGAATGGGTCCGCGATACCGGCACCCGCGTGGTGGTTCTCTTCGAGGGCCGTGACGCCGCAGGCAAGGGCGGTGTCATCAAGCGCATCACGGAGTATCTGAGTCCGCGCACCGTGCGGATCGCGGCGCTACCGGCCCCCACCGAGCGGGAGCGGGGGGAGTGGTACTTCCAGCGCTACGTCGCGCACCTGCCGGCGCGTGGTGAGATCACGCTCTTCGACCGATCCTGGTACAACCGGGCCGGGGTGGAGAAGGTGATGGGATTCTGTACGCCCGAAGAGCATGCGCAGTTCCTCAAGCAGGCCCCGGTCTTCGAGCAACTGTTGATCGATGACGGAATCCTGTTGCGCAAGTATTGGTTCTCCGTCTCGCAGACCGAGCAGCTGCGCCGGTTCCGCAAGCGGCGCAACGACCCGCTGCGGCAGTGGAAGCTGTCGCCGATGGATCTTGAGGCACTGCGCCGCTGGGAGGACTACTCCCGGGCCCGCGACGAGATGATGGCCCACACCGACACGGCGGCCAGCCCCTGGTACCTGGTCGAGTCGGAGCTGAAGACCCACGCGCGGCTGAACATGATGGCGCACCTGCTGCAGACCATTCCCTATCGCGAGGTGGAGCGCCAGCGGGTCAGCCTGCCGAAGAAGCCCATCGTCACCGGTTCTTACGAGCGGCCCGACCGCAGTCTCTACCGCTACGTGGACGATTACGCCGCCACGCTGCTGGGCGACGCGTGACCCGTCCACCGCGAGCGGGTGGGCGCACACCGCAGGTAGGGGAGTGCCCCCAGCGCCGGCTTCGCCGCGCTCGCGATCGCGGCGGTGCCTGAGGCTAAGGTCTGGCTCATGCGGGTATACATCCCAGCGACGCTGGCCATGCTGGCCCAACTGGTCGCCGACGGCTCATTGCGTCCGGTCAGCGGGACGGCGTTCGCGGTGACCCCGGCACTGCGGGAGTCCTACGCCCACGGCGACGACGACGAGCTGGCCGAGGTGGCGATCGGAGAGGCGGCTCTGGCCTCGCTGCGGCTACTGGCCGGTGCGGACGCCGATCCGGACGGTGCGAAGTTACCCACCCGCCGGGCGGTGCTGGTTGCCGAGGTCGAGGGTGCCGCCGTTCGCCCCGATCTGGACGCCGCCGTGGTCCGGTTGGCGGGGCCGGTCGCGATGAGTGACGTGCTTGCGGCTTATGTGGACACCGCCGCGGCTGAACCTGCCGTACTCGCGGCATTGGCGGTGGTCGACGACGCCGACCTCGGCGACGAGGACGCCGAGCTGACCGTCGGTGACGCCCAGGACCACGACCTGGCCTGGTACGCCACCCAGGAACTGCCGTTCCTGCTCGACCTGCTCTGATGCCGACCGGACGAGGTTACGGTACCGTAGGTTCATCAAACCGCGGCATACGAGCAGGGAAGTTTCGTGAGCAAGAAGCATTCGACGATCGTCGCGCAGATCGGCGACACCAAGCGGCCGACCGCCGCCGGTGCCGACCGTCACCCGGTCTGGAATGCTGTGCGCCGCATCGCAACACAGATCACCACTCCGCTGCTGCCGGACGACTACCTGCGCTTGGCCAACCCGTTGTGGTCGGCCCGTGAACTGCGCGGGCGGGTGGTGGAGGTCCGACGGGAGACAGCGGATTCGGCGACACTGACCATCAAGCCCGGCTGGGGTTTTCAGTTCGACTATCGGGCCGGCCAGTACATCGGCATCGGCCTGCTGGTCGACGGACGCTGGCGCTGGCGTTCGTACTCGCTGACCTCCCCGCCGGTGACCGGAGCGCGGACCATATCCATCACGGTCAAGGCGATGCCGGAGGGGTTTCTGTCCAGCCACCTGGTGGACGGTGTGTCCCCGGGAACCGTGGTGCGGCTGGCTGCGCCGCAGGGGGAGTTCGTGTTGCCCGACCCCGCACCGGCCGCGGTGCTATTCGTCACCGCCGGGTCCGGGATCACGCCGGTCATGGCGATGTTGCGGTCGCTGGCCCGCCGCGGACCCATCGCCGATGTCGTCCACCTGCATTCGGCGCCCACCGCGGCCGACGCGCTGTTCGCCGATGAGCTGGCCGCTTTGGCGCAGGATCACCCGGGTTACCGGCTGCTGTTGCGCACTACCCGAGACCAGGGGCGGCTGGAGCTGCGCGGACCGGAAACCCTCGACGCTGAGGTGCCCGACTGGCGCGAACGTCAGACCTGGGCCTGCGGGCCGACAGCGATGCTCGGCGACGCCGAACGTGTCTGGGCTGCGTCCGGGGTCGCCGACCGACTGCATGTCGAGCGGTTCGCGGTGGCGCGCAACGCGCCGGCCGGGGGCGGCGGCACCGTCACCTTCGCGGCCAGTGGCAAGAGTGTGACGGCGGACGCGGCGACGACGCTGCTCGAGGCCGGGGAGAGCGCCGGGGTATCGATGCCGTTCGGATGCCGGATGGGCATCTGCCAGTCGTGTGTGGTCTCGCTGGTGGGCGGACACGTTCGCGATCTGCGCACTGGTGCAGATCATGAGCCGGGCACCCGGGTGCAGACCTGCGTCAGCACAGCGGCCGGCGATTGCGAACTAGACGTCTGACGATTACCCGCTGGTAACCTACGGCAGCGTAGGTTACGATAGCGTAGGTATAGACGATGATGCGTTTCTGAAAGGCGGTCTGATGGCGGTAACCGACGTCGAGGTGTTCGCGCACCTCAGCGACGCCGACGTGGCGAACCTCGCCGCAGAACTGGACGCCATCCGCCGCGACGTCGAGGCCAGCCGCGGTGCGCGCGACGCCCGGTACATCCGCCGCACCATCGCCGCCCAGCGCGCGCTCGAGGTGAGCGGCCGGCTGCTGCTGGCCGCCGGTAACCGGCGCTGGGCGCGCTGGGCCGGAACCGCCACCCTGGGCGTGGCCAAGATCGTCGAGAACATGGAGATCGGCCACAACGTCATGCATGGGCAGTGGGACTGGATGAACGATCCGGAGATCCACTCCACCGGCTGGGAGTGGGATATGGCCGGTGTCTCCAAGCACTGGCGCTTCACCCACAATTTCGCCCACCACAAGTACACCAATATCCTCGGCATGGACGACGATGTGGGTTACGGCGTAATTCGGGTTACTCGCGACACTCGCTGGCAGCGCTTCAACCTGCTCAACCTGTTCTACAACGCCATGTTGGCGATCGGGTTCGAGTGGGGAGTCGCGTTGCAGCACTTGGAGATCGGCAAGATCTTCAAAGGCCGCGACAGCCGCCAGGCGACCCTGGTCCGGCTGCGCGAGTTCGGCGACAAAGCCGGCCGGCAGGTGTTCAAGGACTACGTGGCGTTTCCGGCCCTGACCTCGCTGTCGCCCGGCGCAACGTTTCTCTCGACGGTGAAGGCCAATGCGATCGCCAATGTGATCCGCAACCTGTGGGCCAATGCGATCATCTTCTGCGGCCACTTCCCTGACGGCGCAGAGAAATTCACCAAGACCGACATGGTCGGCGAGTCACAGGGGCAGTGGTATCTGCGGCAGCTACTGGGCAGCGCCAACATCGACGCCGGGCAGCCGATGCGGTTTATGAGCGGCAGCCTGTCGCATCAGATCGAGCACCACCTGTTCCCCGATCTGCCGAGCAACCGCTACCCCGAGATCGCGGTGCGGGTGCGTGCGGTGTGTGAGAAGTACGACCTGCCCTATACCTCCGGGCCGTTTCTGGTGCAGTACGCCAAGACTTGGCGCACCATCGCCAAACTGTCGTTGCCGGACCGCTTCCTGCGCGACACCGCCGATGACGCACCGGAGACCCGCAGCGAGAGGATGTTCGCCGAGCTGGGTTCGGAATTCACTCCCGTCGACCCGGTGACCGGTCGTCGTCGCGGGCTCAAGACTGCCATCTCGGCGGTGCGGGGCTGGCGTCGTGACAAGAAGGTCGATCTGGCTGCCTGAGCCGCTGTCGCGTTGCTGCATCGTCGCGTTGCTGCGTCGGGGTAGGCGGCGCCTCACCCAAAGCAGCTAGCGGGACCGTCGCCTGCTCATCCCGGGTTTGGCTCGATCCGGCTTCGCGTATGCCGCGCCCGAGCAAATCAGGGCGCGGCATACGCGAACGGAGCGGGATCTTGCCCGGTCAGCCGCCAGACGGCGGCCGCCCGACCATCATCGGCCGGAACCCGTAGCGGGGGGTGCCAAAGGCGCCGAACCCGCCGCGGCCGCCGGCGCCACCGGCACCCGCCATCGGCACCCCGCCTAGGGCACTGTGGCCGGCCTCGCCGGCCGCGACCCCGGCGGAGCCGGCGTAGCTGGCCAGTTGGACCGGGGCAGAGTGGACGGCGGCCGCGGGGAGCGCGGCGGCCCAGGTCGGCGGCACCGACAGCGGGCCCACCAGCGAGGCATGCCCGATGGTTCCGGCGACTCCGGCACCGACGCTCTTGGCGGCACCTTCAGCTGCCTTGGCGGCGCCTTCGGCGACCTTTTCGACAGCTTTGGTCGCGGGGACCAGCGAATGCGACAGGCCGTCCATGTCCTTGAACGCGGTGGTGAAAAGTCGCATGGGCGACACCATCCGGATGAACATGTCGAATGGGCTGGACGCACTCAGCGTGGGCGATCCGGTCAGGCCTCGCATCAGATCGCCGAGCATGCCGTTGAACGTGATGGTCGATCCGTCCCACGTGATTGGATTGAGCAGATCTTCGATCAAGTTGGATGCGGCTGGGCCGGCGAGGCTACCGAGCTGACCGGGCAACGTCGAGATCATGGACGCCAGCGTCTCGGCGTCGGTCGCGGTTGCAGTCCCGACGGCAAGGGCAACGGCGGCCTCCTGGGCTGCCACCCCAGCCGGGTTGACGGTGGGGGCCGGCGCCGTGAACGGCGTCAACTGCGATGCGGCTGCCGATTGTCCGGCATAGCCATACATGGTGGTGGCGTCCTGCACCCACATCTCGCCGTAGGCGGCTTCGGTAGCCGCGATCGCCGGCGTGTTCTGCCCCAGGACATTCGTCGCCATCAATGACATCAGTGTCTCGCGGTTGGCCTCGACCACCGCCGGCGGAACCGTCGAGGCAAAAGCCGCATCGTGAGCGGCGGCCGCAGCACCCGTTTGGGCTGCCACCTGCTCAGCCTGCGCGGCGGCCCGGTTGAGCCACTCCAGGTGCGGTTCGAACGCCTTCGCCATCGCGGCCGCAGCCGGCCCGTGCCAGTCCGCGCTCAGGTCGGCCAGCACAGTCGTGTAACTGGCGGCCGTGGTGTAGATCTCGGCGCCGAGGGTCTCCCAAGCGCGGGCAGCGGCCCACAGTGGCGCCGAGCCGGCGCCGGAGTACATCAGTGCGGAGTTGATCTCAGGCGGCAGTGTGCCGAAGTCCATAGCGTCGACCTAGCTCTAGGAGACCGCAGCCGCGTTTGCGGCCTCGGTGGCGTCGTAAGAACGAGCGCTGATGTTCAACACCATTTCCAGCATCTGCCGCATGGCCGTGGCTTGGGCGCTGACCTGCTGGTAGAGCTCGGCATGCGCGGCGAAAGTGGTGGCTGTCAGAAGCGACACCGGGTCGGCGCCCGCGGGGGTGATCTGGGTGGTGGGGGCAGCCGCCGCTGCGTTTCCGGCTTGCATGTCCGCGGTGATGGCCTGCAGCTCTCGGGCGCTCGCGGCCAGTACCTCCGGCTGTGTAACAACGGTCGACACGTCTATCTCCTTTTCGCCTGCAATCACGTACAGGGACTTGGCAGGAACCTTCCAGGACATTGCCAGGTTAGGGAGCGAGGCGCGGGCCACAAAAGCGCCTACACCCTTTGTTCACCAGTACGGAACCAATGTTCATCGGCTGGCCGAAGGCGTTTGATTCGATGACGCCTGCCGTTCACTTTGGGCCCGCGGTTCACCATGTGAGGGCGGTCAATGGGTGCGTTCCCCGCGACCGTCAGCCCTCGCGCAGCACCGTCAGCAGTCGGCGCGCCGCTTCGACACGGCGCTGCGCTACGCCGGTCAGATCGTCCAGCGCGCATTCGGGATCGGCCGGTGGTCCCAGGTGGCCACAGCCGCGAGGACAGTCGTCGATGGTCTCAGCGAGGTCGGAGAATGCCAGCAGCACGTCGTCGGGTGCGATGTGGGCCAGGCCGAACGAGCGGATCCCCGGGGTATCGATCACCCAACCCGAGCCGGACAGCCGCAGCGCCACCGATTGGGTGGAGGTGTGCCGCCCCCGGCCGATATCAGTGACCCGTCCGACAGCCCGATCAGCTTCGGGGACAAGGCGATTCACCAAGGTTGATTTGCCGACGCCGGAGTGTCCCAAGAGCACCGTCACCTGGGATTGCAGCAGGGGGGCGACCGCGTCGAGCGGGTCGTCGCGGCCCGCGGTGACCACCGTGAGGTCCAGGTCGGCGAACTGGCCGGCGAAGGGCGCCGGATCCGCCAGGTCAGTTTTGGTCAGGCACAGAATCGGCGTCAGTCCTCCGGCATAGGCGGCGATCAGCGCCCGATCGACCAGTCCCGTCCGTGGCGGGGGATCGGCCAGCGCGACCACGATCAGCAGCTGGTCGGCGTTGGCGACCACCACCCGCTCGGTGGGGTCGGTGTCATCGGCGGTGCGCCGCAACACGGTTCGTCGTGGTCTGCGCCGCACGATGCGGGCCAGGGTGTCGGGCCGGCCGGACAGGTCGCCGACCACGTCGACGCGGTCGCCGACCACGATCGGGGTGCGACCCAATTCGCGGGCGCGCATCGCGGTGACCTGAAGATCGGCCGGGCCGTCGGGGCCGTCTAGGACACAACCCCAGCGTCCGCGATCGACGCTGACCACCATGGCCGACTGGGCGTCGGCGTGCCCGGGACGGATTTTGGTGCGAGGCCGCGAGCCGCGGCCGGAGCGGACTTTGACGTCGGATTCGTCGTAGTCCTCCGGTTTCAAGCGCCGGCCCCCGCGTCGGCGAGCATGTCCGCCCACATCCGGGGGAATGCGGGCAGGGTTTTGGCGGTGGTCTCGATGTCCTCGACCTCGACACCGGGGACCCGAAGCCCGATGATCGCACCGGCGGTGGCCATCCGATGGTCGGCGTAGGAATGCCAGATTCCGCCGTGTAACGGGGTCGCGGTGATCAGCAGGCCGTCGGGCGTCTCGACACTGTCGCCGCCCAGCCGGTTGATTTCGGTCGTCAGCGCGGCCAGCCGGTCGGTCTCGTGCCCGCGCAGGTGCGCGATGCCGCTCAGTCGTGACACCGAGCCCGGGGCGGCCAGAGCGGCCAGTGCCGCCACCGTCGGGGTGAGCTCGCCGACGGCGCGCAGATCCACGTCGAAGCCGCCGTAGCTGCTCGGGCCCTCCACCTGCAGGTGCGCATCGGCGTGGCTCACCCGGGCTCCGGTCGCACCGAAGATCTCGATGATGGCGCCGCTGGGCTGCACGCCGACGGCCGGCCAGTCGGCGATACGGACGCGGCCACCGGTGACCACCGCGGCCGCCAGAAACGGGGTGGCGTTGGACAGGTCGGGTTCGATCTCCCAGTTGCGGGGCGTCGCCGTCGCCGGGGTGACCCGCCAGCGGTTCGGGACGGCGTCGTCAACGTCGATACCTGCCTGGCGCAGCATCGCGACCGTCATCGCGATATGCGGGGCGGACGGCAGGGTGGCCCCGGTGTGCACCACGGTCAGCCCGTCGTCGAACGCGGCGGACGCCAGCAGCAGGCCGGAGACGAACTGCGATGACGCGGAGGCGTCGATCCCCACGGTGCCGCCCGCGACGGAGCCAGTGCCGTGAATCCCGAACGGTAGGCCGTCGCCCTCGACCGCGATACCCAGGCTGCGCATCGCATCCAGCAGCGGCGCGATCGGCCGGGCCCGGGCCTGTTCGTCCCCGTCGAACGTGACGGTGACGGTGCCCAGCGCGGCCAGCGGCGGCACGAACCGCAGCACGGTGCCGGCGAGGCCACAGTTCAGTCGGAGATTCGGTTCAGGGTCGATCTTGCCGCTGACTGTCACATGGTGAGCTACCGCCTCAACCCGCAGGCCCAGGCCGCGCAGAGCATCGAGCATCAGGTCGGTGTCGCGGCTGCGCAGGGCGCCGGAGAGGGTGGAGACACCGCCACCGCTTGCTGCGGCCAGGGCGGCCAGTACCAGCGCACGATTGGTCTGCGACTTCGAGCCGGGCACGGTCACCGTCGCGTCGATAGGGGCGGTGGGCGTCGGTGCCGGCCAAGTCGTCACGGTTTCATCCTGCCAGCGTCCGCCTCCAGAGCTGGTACCGGCGGTTCAGCGAGCCTCGATCGGGTTCTTTGCCGGCTCGCTGCCTGGTATCACCCAACTGTTTACCCAGCATCATTAGTGTCTGCGGCATGGCTCTGGCGGCGGGCTCGATTTTTGCTGAGTACACCATCTTGAAACTGTTGGGTGCCGGCGGGATGGGCAAGGTTTACCTTGCGCAGCACCCCCGGCTGCCCCGACGCGAAGCTGTGAAGATTCTGCGCCGGTCCTTGAGTGCCGACGATGAGTACGAGGAGCGGTTCCGGCGTGAGGCCGAAGCCGCCGCGGTGCTGGTGCACCCGAACATCGTGCGCGTGCATGATCGCGGCGAATACCGCGGCCGGTTGTGGCTCTCGATGGAATACATCGAGGGCGAGACGCTCAGCGAGCTCATCACCCGCAAGTTCCCGGCCGGGATGCCTGCCCAGATCGTCATCCCGATCGTCGCGAGCATCGCCGATGCCCTGGACTACGCCCACGGACAGGGTGTGGTGCACCGCGACGTCAAACCCAGCAACATCTTGGTGACCGAGGACGGCGACGAAGTTCTGACCGCCGTTCTGGCCGACTTCGGCGTCGCTCGGCAACTGAGCGGACCCACCGGACTGACCGCCAGCAATCTTGCCATCGGCACCGTCGCCTACGCCGCACCCGAACAACTGATGGGTGCCGAAGGTCTGGAATGTGCCGACCAGTACGCGTTGGCTGCTACCACCTTTCAGATGCTGACCGGGATGCCGCCGTATCAGCACGAGAACCCGGTGACGGTGATCAGTCATCACCTGAACACCCCGCCGCCGCTGCTCAGCGACCGGCGTCCCGAGCTGCAACAGTTCGACGATGTGCTGGCCGCTGCGCTGGCCAAAGACCCCGCCGAGCGATTCCGGGACTGCTCGGACTTCGTCGCAGCCCTGGCCGAACAGCTCGCCGACCCGGACTCCGATGACAAGTCCGACTCCGCCAGTACCGTCGTGCGGGGCGTTCCGCGCGCCCTGCCGGCACCGCCGCCGAGCCGGCTGTCGAAACTGGCCCGACCCGCTGTCCTGGTGCCCTTGGGTCTGGCAGTAGTGGGATCGGTTGCGGCGATCGTCCCGCGCCTGCTGGCTGAGGAGCCGACCGACACGGCGTCGGTCACCGCCAGCACAGCACCCGCGGAGGTCGTGGCGCCACCGCCCAAGGCGCCCGCTTTCGAGGGGACTTACCGCGTCGACGCCAACCGGGCTGGCGAGAAGTACAACGGCGTCCCGAACCCCCAGCCGCCCAACGTCAGCACCTGGTGGGCCGTCAAGTCGTCCTGTGACACCTCCGAGTGCACGGCATCGGCGATCATGCTGGACTCGAAAGATCACCGGAAAGCGGCGACGACGCCGTCGGGTGGCAACGAATTGGCCCTGGAATACACCGGTGACTCCTGGCGGTCGCAGCCACAGACATTGCAGGCGCCGTGTATAGCTGTAGACGGCCGCCAAGGCAGTCAGATCACCACCCAGGTGCTCACCCTGGAGCCGACCATTCCGGGTGTCCTGCACGGCGCGATGGTCGCCACCGTGGAAAGCAACGAGTGCGGCCAGCGCGGAGCCCAGATCTGGGTTCCGGTGGTAGCCAGCCGATTCGGTGATCTTCCGGCGGGCATCAACCCGTCGGTCGAAATGGTCAAACCGGCCAAGCCGGCCTGATCATCTCGGGACCGCCCTGCTCGACTTTGCATCACTGGAAAATTTAGAGCGCACTATTGTGCGTTTGCTATCTATGTTACTTTTCGAGTAATTCAAGGCTGCTCGACAGCTTTCGCATGGGCGCAGAGTCCGCCTCGTCGCACGGCAAAGGAGCGCAGGCCATGCAGCGGACCCTTCCCGCGCCGGTTTATCGTCTACCACTGCGCACGCCTGGTCGGGCTGCCCGAAGGAGAACCCAGTGAGTCACGTACGCGGCCCCTTGTGCGCTGTTGCCACCGCCGTGGTGGGTGCGGGTTTGATCGCACCCACGGCGGCGGCCGCGCCGTCAGCCGCCCTGCAGATTCCGGGATTGCGCCTGTCCGCCAATGAAATCGCGACTCAGCCACTGGGCGGCGGCACGGCGTTCATCATCGGCGGCAGTGGGTTGGCCACGCCCGGGCCGTCGTACGTGGCCGCCGCTACGTCGATGTATCTGGAGCCGCTCGGCTTCACCGGCACCACGCAGGTGCTCACCATGCCCCAACAGCTCTACCCGTTCTTGGGCCCGTTCGGCGGAACGCTGGATGAATCGGTAGCGCAGGGCCAGCAGACCCTCTACGAGGCGATCATGGCTCAGTACCAGAACGGAGACCTCAGCGCGGAAAACCCCGCCGTCGTTTTCGGCTGGTCGCAGGGCGCCATCATCGAGTCGATGGCGCAGTACCAGCTTGCGGAAGCAGGCGTGCCCAGTGACTACGTGCGTTTCGTGATGATCGGCGACGTCAGTGCGCCGAACGGTGGCATGCTCTCCCGCTTCAATCTGCCCGAACTCGGGCCGGTGAGCCTGCCGAGTCTGGGGCTGACGTTCAGCGGGGCAGGACCGTCTGATCTGTACCCCACCGAGGTCTACAACCGGGAATACGACGGCTTTGCCGACTTCCCGCAATACCCGCTCAACTTCTTGTCGGTTCTCAATGCGATCCTGGGAATTGCGTTCCAGCACACCACCTATCTGGGCCTGACGTCCGATCAGATCGATGACGCGATCCTGCTTCCCAATGCATCGCCGGATTCGTTGACCAACTACTACATGATTCCGGCCGAGGGACTGCCGTTGCTGTATCCGCTGCTGTTCTTCGGCAGTGGGGGGCAGGCGCTTTACGATCTGTTCGAGCCGGTCACGCGCATCCTGGTGAACCTGGGCTACGGCAATATCGAGCACGGCTGGAGTCAAGGACCCGCCGATGTGGCGACGCCATTGGGATTCCTGCCGGATCCGGCGACGCTGGCGGCGCTTGCGCAGGAGCTGCCGCAGGCGCTGAGCAACGCCTGGCAGCAAGGCGTCGCCGACTTCTTCGACGAGATCGTGAACCCGACCACCGCGCCGCCAGCCTTCATGGCGGAGATGGAGGGCTTCATCAACGCGATCTCGGACACCCAGACGGCGGACTTCTTCTCGTACTTCCCCACGCTGGACGACATTTTCGGCACCTTCCCACCCCATACCGGCATTCCGCTGCTGGATGTGGGCACCGCGCTGTTGTTCAACCTGCCCCAGGTCAGCTTCGACATCTTCGCCACGGAGTTGGCCGACGGTGATCTCCTCGACGCCATCGGCCTCCCGCTGGCCGTCGGCATGGGAATCCTGCCTCTCGCGTTGCTGGGCGCGTTGATCTGAACGCGCCCAGCGCCTATCCGGCGCTGGGCGGCCGGTTCATCACCCGGTGGCGGTAGCCGTATCGGGGAACGAACCGGAAGCCGGTGGGCCCACCGCCGCCGCCGGCGGCCGCCGGCAACGCTGCCAGACCGCCCATACCTGCCATCGCGGCGCGGGGCATCTCAGCGGGCCCGGCGGCCATTCGGCTGGAGACCAGCGTTGCCGCAGCCTGATTGGCCGTGCTAGGGGCAATGGGCCAACTCTGCGGCACCGACAGGGCGCCGACCTGTATGCCCTTGCCCACTGCGGCGGACGGCATCGCGGGGCTGAAACCCGATTTGATTGCGGTGGATCCGGCACTCTTGGCAGCGCTCTCGGCTGCCTTCGCCGCGTCGGCGAGAACGTCCCGCACACCTGCTGGCCCGGAGCCGGCGTGCTGCCAGCCTTTAAAAGCTTCACCGATCGGATGCGCGTACCGCACCGGGTGCAGCGGGTCCCTCCACATGTCGTCTAGCGGCTTCATCGTGTTGACGACCTTCTGCAGGAACGCGGTCAACGGCGGCACGGTGCCTCCAGGCGGCGTGGCCCCGGTGCCTGGAGGCACCGGGGAGCCCGGCGTGGTGGGTGTCCCGCTGGCAGTGCCGGCCTGGGCGATTGACTGGTTCAGCGCCTGCGTGGCCGCCGAGTTCCCAGCAGCGTTGCTGGTTGCGGCCGCCTGTTCGGCGGGCCCGGCCGGGTTGGTGGTCTGCGGCGGTGAGGTGAATTCGGACATCTGTGTTGCCGCTGCGGAGCCGGCCGCATAGGTGTACATCGCGGTCGCATCCTGAGCCCACATCTCCGCATAGTGCGCTTCGGTCACTGCGATTGCCGGGGTGTTCTGACCGAAGAAATTGGTGGCAACCAGCGTCATCAGCTGGATTCGGTTGGCCAGTACGACGGGAGGAGGAACCGTCATTGCGAACGCTGCTTCGAAAGCGGCCGCGGCGGCCCTGGCTTGGGAGGCCGCGAGCTCGGCCTGCCCGGCGGTGGCCCTGAACCACGTGGTGAAGGGCAGCACTGCAGCCGCCATGGCGGCTGCAGACGGCCCACGCCACGGACCACTGGTCAGATCTGCGATGGTCATATCCACCGCGGCAGCGGTAACGCTCACCTCTTGGGCCAGGACATCCCAGGCCCCCGCGGCTGCCAACAGTGGACCGGAGCCGGCTCCCGCGTACATCCGTGCGGAATTGACCTCCGGTGGCAGCGCCCCGTAGTCGATCACCAAGTCTCCTGGGCGCTATCCGCCGAACGGACGGCGCGGCATGACGGTTAGCTGGCTCCCGTAGCGGGGCCCGCCGAAGCCCTTGAAGCCGGCGCCTGCGGCGCCCGCAGCTCCTGCCGGCATCCCCGCCATCCCCATCGGGGGAGCCATCGGGGAGCCGCCGAGGATTCCGCCGGCGGCGGCGCCGCCGATCGGCTGCCACGTTCCTCCCGATACCGGGCCCAGGGCGGTCAATGGCGCCGATGGAACAGTCCAGCTTGGCGGCACCGAGAGCCCACCGAGCGAGCCGGCGGCACCCGCCGCGGCGCGAGCAGCGCCCGAAGCGGCACCCGAAGCGGCGCTCGCAGCGCCCGCGGCGCCCGAAGCGGCGCCCTTGGCGGCGTCGGCGGCACCTGAGGCGGCCTTGGCTGCATCTTTCGCCCCATCGGCGAACATCTTCTGAAGACCGGTGAGACCGCTCATTCCGCGCCAGACCGCACAGAGGTTGTTCGAGTACATGCTGATCTGGCCCGTGGCCATGTCCACGGCTTGGCCGCCCAGTTGGTAGTTCGGGTC
This sequence comes from Mycobacterium sp. UM_Kg27, assembly GCF_000972905.1. NCBI lineage: Bacteria > Bacillati > Actinomycetota > Actinomycetes > Mycobacteriales > Mycobacteriaceae > Mycobacterium > Mycobacterium sp. UM_Kg27. The sequence goes on along the minus strand of NZ_JRMM01000004.1, from coordinate 43,425 downwards.
GTCGAGGATGTCCCCGGCGGGACTGCCCGTGCTCTCGGCCGACATCGGGCGGAACAGGTTCTGCAAGGCCGACGACGCCGGCGCCGCTTGGTTGGCATTGGTGGCAGGGCCGGCCTCCGAGCCCGGGTTGGTCGGATTCGGCGGCGAGGTGAACTCGCTCAGTTCGGTGGCGGCGCTGGACTGGGCTTGATAGCCGTACATCGCCATGGTGTCTTGTGCCCACATCTCGCCGTGCTCGGCTTCGGTGGCCGCGATCGACGGGGTGTTCTGCCCGAGGATGTTGGTGGCCACCAACTGCTGTAGCAACTGGCGGTTGGCTGTGACGGCTACCGGCGGAACCGTCTGGGCGTGGGCCGCCTCGTAGGCGGCTGCCGCGGAACGGCCCTGAGCGGCGGTCTGCTCGGCCTGCGCGGCGGTGAGTTCCATCCAGTTCACGTAGGGCGCGGCCGCTGTAGCCATCGCCGCTGATGCCGGTCCCAGCCATTCTTCGGAGGTCAACAGATTGATGACCGACCGGTACTCGGCCGCAATGGTTTTCAGTTCAGCGGCAAGCGCGCTCCAGGCCGAGGAGGCCACCACCATCGGCTCCGAACCGGGGCCGGAGTAGATCATGGTGGAGGTCACCTCTGGCGGCAACGACAAGTAGTTCATCGCCGTCGCCTAACCGGCCGCGGCTGCGTTGGCAGCCTCAGTAGCGGCGTATGCGTTGGCTCCGTTGGTCAGGGCGTTGACGAACATTTCGTGGACGGCCACAGCCTGTGCGCTCACGGCCTGGTAGGTCTGGCCGTGAGCGGCGAACTGGGCAGCGGTCAGCGCGGAAACCTCGTCAGCGGCTGCCGGGACCACACCGGTGGTGGGTGTTGCCGCAGCGGCGCTGTGAGCGGCCAGCGACGAACCGATGGTTCGCAGGTTGGCGACGGCGGCCAGCAACGCTTCGGGCTGCGTTGTGACGAACGACATGAAGGCTCCTCGTAGAAGACTTTCCAGTTCCGCGATTGCTACGCAGATCGCGTACGCCCTTGGCGCAGAGCCGACGTTATGCGATCTGACACCCGACACGCAGCCTGGAAGCGGACTTTTCGGAGACTGTCAGCAGTTGTTCATTGACAGTTGGAAAAGGCACCCGAAACATTCACCGAGCAGCCCTCTGGCGTTGGTTTGTCTTCATCTCTTGTTCACTTTGCCGACGCGGCGTCGGCCAATAGCCGCAACGTGACTTCACGCCCCGGCGCGCTGGCGGCAGCGGTGCCTCGCCGGCTTGAGGCGACCGGGTTGAGCATCAACTCGTCCACGCCGAATCGGTCGGCCAATTTCCGCAGCTGTCCGAGCGCTTCGGCCGGCGTGCCGACCACCGCGCGTGAGAGTTCGCCCTGCGCGACGCGCTGTTGCTGCGGCGTCAGAGTCGACTGCTCGGCGTCTTCGACCAGTTCCAGGCGGGCGGGTGGATGTCCGGTCGCCGTGTGAGCCTGCAATCGCAGGTACGGAAGGATCAAAGCCATTGCCTCGTCGTGTGTTTCGGCAACCACGGTGTTGACCGTCAGAAAGGCGGTCGGCTGGTCGGCAAACTCGCTCGGGACGAACTGCGATCGGTAGTGCGCCAGTGCCTCGTCGGTGTGTTCGCCGAACAGGTGATGCCCGAATACGTAGGGCAGTCCCTTAGCCGCGGCGACTTGAGCCGACTGCATCGAGGATCCCAGCACGTACACGCGTGGCCTCGACACCGCGCACGGCGTCGACCGCAGGACGTAGTCGCGGTCCGGCAGTTGCACCGATACGCCCGCGTTGCCCAGCAGGGCGACCACATCGGAGAGGTTGTCGGGGAAATCATTGAGGCCCTGGTTGTCGTGGTCGCCGCGCCCGCCCCGCAACACCGTCGATGCCACCAGGTCGGCGCCGGAAGCGCGTCCGATGCCCAGGTCGATACGGCCGGGATGGGCGGCCTCCAGCAGCGCGAACTGCTCGGCCACGGCCAGGGGAGCGTGATTGGGCAGCATCACCCCGCCCGAGCCCACCCGGATACGTGAGGTGGCGGCGGCGATCATCGCGGTCAGCACCGCCGGGCTGGTGGCGGCTACCGCGGGAATATTGTGGTGCTCGGCGACCCAATAGCGGGTGTAGCCGAGTTCGTCGGCGATCTTCGCCAGTCGCATCGTTGCCGCCAGCGCATTCGAGGTGGACTGGTCGGTGCGGACCGGTGTGAGATCGAGGACGGAGAGGCGCACAGCGGCGATCTTGCCATCATCTGGGCGACTGTCGCCGTTCGTACACCGTGCGTTCTGATTTCGTTAACCGGACTCGCGCACAGTTGTGGGCGATGAACAGCGATACCGAGCTCGGCGGCGCACCACCGGCAAGTCCTCCCGAGCCGTGGGAGATTGGTCGTCCGCAGCCGGTGGTGCAGCAACTGGTGGCGTGCGGAGCGCTGCGCGGGGAAGTCCTCGACCCCGGAACCGGCTCGGGTCATCACGCGATTCACTATGCAGCCCATGGGTATTCGACCACGGGGCTCGACCATTCTCCGGCTGCTATCGCGGTCGCGCAGCGTAACGCGGCCCAAGCCGGTGTGACGGTGAACTTCCAGGTGGCCGACGCGGTCGACCTCGACGGGTTCGACGACCGGTTCGACACCGTGGTCGACAGCGCGTTCTACCACCTGTTCCAGGACGACGAAGAAGCTCAGTTGCGCTACGCGCGCAACCTGCACCGAGCGACCAGGCCTCAAGCCCGGTTGTTCATGTTCGAAGCCGGCCGCCACAACGTCAACGGCTGGCAGTTGGACGGGCTTTCGCCCGAGCGCTTCGGCCCGCTGCTCGAATCCGCCGGGTGGCGTATCGAGCACGTCGGCACCACGACCTATCAAGGGACTTTCGAACCCACTGCCTTCACCGACATGATCGCGGTGATGGAGGCGATGGGTCGCGAGGACCTGGTGGCAGGTGTCCGCGCGCTGGCCGAGCGGTTCGCCTATCTGCAACCGCTGCTGGTGGACAACCTGGTGCATATGCCGTTCTGGGCGGTCACCGCCACCCGGATCGATTAGCTGTCACCATGGAGCTATGTGCGGGCGTTTCGCGGTAACCATCGATCCGGCGTTGCTGGCTACGCGTATCGATGCGATCAACGAGATGCCGGTCGGCGTCGACGCCGGTCCGAACTACAACGTGGCCCCCACCGACGGCATCGCGACCCTGGTCAGCCGGCACACCCAGGCGCCGCATGAACCCGGTGGTTCAGCGAGGTTCGACGTAGGAGAGGCGAAGCTGGGACCGCCGCATGAACCCGGTGACCAACCGACTCGGCGGCTCCGGCAGATGCGCTGGGGACTGGTGCCGCCGTGGACCAAGGCCGGCCCGAACGGGGCGCCGGCCCCGGGCGGCCCATTGTTGATCAATGCCCGTGCCGACAAGCTCACCACCTCACCGGCGTTCTCCGCGTCCGCGCAGCGGCGGCGCTGCCTGGTGCCGATGGACGGCTATTACGAATGGCGCGCAGAGCCCCAAGGTCGCAAGAAACCGTTCTATATCCACGGTGACGGCGCGATGCTGTACGCGGCCGGTCTGTGGTCGGTCTGGCGCCCCGATCGGCTGTCCGACGCGTTGCTCAGCGTCGTAATCATCACCACCGCGGCCGTCGGGGAACTGGCCGGCATTCACGACCGGATGCCGTTACTGCTGGCCGAAAACCATTGGGAAGCTTGGCTGGATCCTGACGCTGCGATCGACACCGCGTTGCTGGCCCGCCCGCCGGACGTGGCCGGGATCGCGGTGCGTGAGGTCTCGACCTTGGTCAACAGCGTGCGCAACAACTCGCCCGAGCTGATCGCACCGGTCGAGCCGCAACCCGAGCAGGCCTACCTGCTTTAACGCCCGACCAGACTCCGTTTCTCCAGCGCGTACTCCTCGGCCGTGAGAATCCCGGCGTTGCGCAGTTCGGCCAGCTCGCGCAGCTCGATGTCGGCGCCCATCAACAGAGCGAACGCCGAGGACGCGGGCAACTCCGGCAGCTGGTTGGGCCGCGATACCGGCGGCGGGGTGACGGTACCGGCGGTCGGGATGCGGTGCCCCTGGGTGGCGCCGGCCCCGGCTCGCCCGGCCACCCCGGCTGCGGCCATCCCTGCCGCTGGGATCACCATCTCACCGGCGGCCACGGCCGGGACAGCGGAGGTGGCGGCGGCCGTACCGGCGGACGCCAGCGACATACCTATCTGCGGCGCCACCGCCGCCGGTGCGGCCGCCGCCCAGGCCAGCGGCACCGACAGCCCGCTGATCGAGGTCGCCGAGGCCAGATTGGCCGAGACCGGCAGCGCACCGGCCATCGCAGCACGCAGCAATTCCTGGCCCACCTCGGCGGCGCCCATCGCATCGATCAAGAACGTCCCAAGCGCGTCGACGCCGAACGTGCCCATCGAGTCGACAACCAGCTCGACACCGGCGATGCCGACCTCGATTGCGGGCTCGCTGATCAAGATTGCGTCTGCACCAATGGCCTCAGCCAGGGCGGACGAGGACTCCAGCGCATGGGTCAAAGTGGTGATGACGCCCTCGCCGTGGCCCTCCGAGCTGGTAGCGGCCGCCTGCATGACGGCCGCTGACTGAGCCGATGTAGCGGCGGAGTTGGTGGTGCGCGGCGGCTGCCTGAACGGGCTCAGCCGGCCGGCGGCGGCGGCACCGGCGGCATAGCCGTACATGGCGGTGGCATCCTGGGCCCACATCTCGTAGTAGTGGGCCTCGGTGGTCGCGATAGCGGGTGTGTTCTGGCCCAGGAAGTTGGTCGCGACCAAAGTCATCAGCAGGCTGCGGTTGGCCGCGACGACCGGCGGCGGCACCGTCATGGCGAAAGCTGACTCGTAGGCGGCGGTGGCGGCGCGGGCCGCGATGGCGGTCTCCTCGGCCTGGATCGCGGCGGTGTGCAGCCATTGGGCGTACGGTGCTGCGGCGGCGGCCATGGCCCGCGCGCTGGGGCCGGCCCAACCGGAGCCCAGTTCGGTGAGCACCGAGGTGTAGGCGAGTCCGGCGCTGTGTAGCTCAGCGCCCAGCGCATCCCAGGATGACGCCGCGGCGAGCATGGGGCCGGCGCCCGCGCCGGAATACATCCGGAGGGAGTTGACCTCCGGTGGCAGCAATGCGAAATCCATGGGGGCTACCGGCCGAGAAGGCGCTGCTTTTCCCGGGTGAACTCTTCTTCGGTGAGGATCCCGGCATCGCGCAGATCGGCCAGTTCCCGCAGCTCACCGGAGATCCGGGTGATGGGGCCGTGCAATGGACGTACCGGCGGTTTCTTCGGCTTCTCGGTTTGGTCGCGCTGTTTGACCATGGCGCGCGGTGCCCGTTTGGGGGCGGCTTTCGGGTTCGGGGTGGCGGCGCGACCCCGCCCGAGGCCCGCGGTGGCCCGGCCGGCCAACCCGGCGGCGCCGATGGCGGCCAGCGGCAGCGCGGAGGCCCCGGCCGCGGCGGCGGGCACTGCAGCTTGCCCGGCGTTGGGCAATGCGGCGCTGAACTGCTGGATCACGGTGGTCGTCGGCGCCGCGGTGGCCCAGGCCTGCGGCACCGACAGACCGCTGAGCGTGGCCGCTTCACCCATCTCGGCGCTCACCGGAGTGAGCGCGCCGGTCAGAGCCATCTCCGGCAGCAGTTCACTCTCGATCTCGCCGACGCCGATCAGGTCGATCCCGAAGGTGCCGGCCGCGTCCACGCCGAAGGTACCGGCCGAGTCGATGACGAAAGTGCCGAACAGGCTGGAGGCCAATGCCAGGTAGGACGCCGCCAGCCCGGGCTCCATTGCCGCCGCTGAACCGATGGAACTCGTCAGCGTCGCATTGGATCCCGCTGCCGCCGATCCTGGCGCGCCGAGACCCTGCAGTGCCTGGGTGATCGCCGCAGCCGCGGAATCGGCGTGGCCGCCTGCCGCGGTGGCTGTGGCCTGGCCTACCGCTCCGGCCTGATTCGCCGTGCCGGTGGGATTGGTGGTGCGCGGGGGCTCGGTGAACGGAACCAGCCTGGTGGCGGCAGCGGAGCTGGTGGCATAGCCGTACATGGCGGTGGCGTCCTGGGCCCACATCTCGTAGTACTGGGCGTCGGTGGCCGCGATGGCGGCCGTGTTCTGACCCAGATAGTTGGTGGCGAGCAGCGACATCATCTGAGTGCGGTTGGCGGTGACCGCCGGGGGAGGCACGGTCATCGCGAACGCCGCATCGTAGGCGGCGGCCGCCGTGCGGGCCGACGAAGCGGTGTGTTCGGCCTGGGCGGCGGTGGCATGCATCCACTGGGCGTACGGTGCCGCGGCGGCGGCCATCGCGGCGGCGCTGGGGCCGGCCCAGCCGGCGGACAGCTCATCGATCATCGAGTCGTAGGCCAGTCCCGCGCTGTTCAGTTCGGCGGCCAGGGCGCTCCAGGCGGCGGCAGCGGCCAGCAATGGCTGTGCTCCTGCCCCCGAATACATCCGGCTCGAGTTGACCTCTGGTGGCAGAATCGCGAAATCCATTGTCAGATAGGCCTGTTATTAGTAGGCGTCATGGTGCCTCCTGAATTTCCCGGTTCGCGCCGGTGCGGCAGGCCACCGGGCGCACTCGGTCTCCGTGACCGTAAACAGTCAACTTGAAGTGAACCTGAAGAACGCGGCGGTGAGCGCAAGCCGCGCCGGTCGGGCCTCCCCTTGACGGCGCGACGGTGTTATCAATGGACCATGGCCGATTCCCGGTCCGCCGACCGTCGCGGCGGTACCCCCTTCAGCGTGGGAACGCCGCGGGTTCTGGTGGTCGAGGACTCCGAGGCCATCCGCGAGATGGTCAGCGAGGCGCTGGCCGACGCCGGCTACCTCACCGACACCCAGCCCGACGGTCACGGTCTGGAGGAGGTGCTGGACGGATTCCGGCCGGACCTGGTGGTTCTCGACGTCATGCTGCCGGGACGCGATGGCTTCGCGCTGATGGATGTGATCCTGCGCTGGGGCGAGGTGGGGGTGGTGTTGCTCACCGCGCGTGACGGCTTACCCGACCGGCTGCGCGGTCTTGACGGCGGCGCCGACGACTACGTGGTCAAGCCGTTCGAGTTGGCCGAGCTGGTGTCGCGGGTCGGTGCGGTGCTCCGTCGGCGGGGCCGGCTACCGGCTGCCGTGCAGTTCGGGGATCTGATGGTCGATGTCGACGCCGGGGTGGCCGCCCGCTCCGGCACCCCTCTGGGTCTGACCGCCACCGAGCTGCGGGTGCTGGTCTACCTTGTCGAACAGCGCGGTCGTATCGTCAGCAGCGCGCAGATCCTTAACGCGGTATGGGGTTATGAGGCATACGACCCCAACCTGGTGCAGGTCCACATCAGTGGGTTGAGGCAGAAGCTCGAGGCGCACGGACCACGAATCCTGCATACCGTGCGCGGGATCGGCTACCGGCTGGAACTTTCGGGTTCATGACCGCCACTCCCTCGCTGCGGCGTCGCCTGACGCTGATGGTGCTGGCGTTGCTTGTCATGCTCATGCTGGCGATGGGGCTGGTGATCAATGCCAGTTTGACCGCGCTGGCGACCCGCAGCGTGCACGAACGACTGGCAGCGGCGACGGCTCGGGCGGATTCCCTCGTAGCACTGGGCATCTCGGCTGAACAGATGTCCGAACAACTCAACGGCGGCATCATCGCCGCACTCGTAGTCACCGCCGACGGCACCAGCTACGGTGACCCCGCGATCGAGCCCGACGCGACCACCGGATCGAAGTTTCCGGCCCCGCCGCTTGAGCCCGACGACACCGCGACAGTCCTGGTGCATCCCCTGGCCAACGGCGACCGGGTGATCCTGGTCGCCGACACCACGGAGTCCGACGAGACGCTGCGCCGATTGCGGCGCTTGATGATCGAGGCCGGGCTGGGGACCTTGCTACTGGCATCGACCTTGTTGGCCGGAGCGAGTCGCGCGCTGCTGGCGCCGCTGGATCGTCTCACCGATCTCGCCCGCGACATCACCACGGGGGATCGGGGTCGGCGGCTGCGCCCAGACCGTCCCAGGACCGAACTGGGTCGGGCGGCAGAAGCTTTCGACGACATGCTCGACGAGCTGGAGAACTCCGAGAAGCGGGCTCAGAGCGCCGCGCAGGGGGCGCAGCGAGCCGAAGCGGCAGTGCGGCGTTTCCTCGCCGACGCTGCCCATGAGCTGCGCACCCCGATAGCGGGAATGCAGGCCGCTGCCGAGCAGATCGCCGGAAACGTCGGCGTGCATGTCGGCCAGTCCATCGGTGAGGACGCCATCGAGCCCGAGGTACTTCGCCAGCATCGTCGTGCCAGCCTGTTGTTGACCGAAGCGCGGCGGGCGACCCGGCTGGTCACCGACATGCTGGACCTGAGCTATATCGATGCCGGATTGCCGTTGGAGCTCAAAGACATCGATCTGGTCGGCATCATCGACACCCAGCTGGACCGGGCCGCGCTGCTTGCTCCGCAACTCCGGATCGGGCGGACCGGCCTGGACTCAGTGACCGCCCGGGTCGACCCCACGCGCGTCGCGCAGATTCTGTCCAACCTGCTCGACAACGCGCGCCGTTACACACCGCCCGGTGGACAGATCAACGTCGACGTCGGCAAAGACAGCGGGGGTGTCGCGGTGGTCGTCACCGACACCGGCATAGGTGTGAGTGCCGAGGACGCCGAGCGGATCTTCGATCGGCTGGTGCGTCTGGACAGCGCCCGCGGGCGCGACCACGGCGGTGCGGGACTGGGCCTGCCGATCGCCCGGGCGCTGGCCGAGGCGCACGGGGGGACCCTGACGTGCGTTCCCCGAAACGGGGGCGCCTGCTTCAGACTGGTCATCCCGACGGGTTCCGGCGGGGCCGTGGTCAGCTCTGCACGTAGCCCGGCGGGTTGACGGTGTCGACCCACAGGTCTACGCCCAGGTCGCTGCCGGGCACACAGTCATAGACCGACAGGTCGGTGACGCCGGAGTCCACCAGCACGTCCTCGCACAGCAAAGAGTTGCCGGTGTATTCGCGGGCCGGCTTGGTCACGATGGCGTATGCGGCGTCGGCGTAGATCTCCGGGGTGCGAGAGCGTGCCATCGCCTCGTCTCCGCCGAGCAGGTTCTGTACCGCGGCGGTCGCGATCATGGTGCGCGGCCACAGCGTGTTGGAGGCGATCCCGTGCTGGCGCAGTTCCTCGGCCATCCCGAGGGCGCACAGCGTCATCCCGAACTTGGCCATCATGTAGGCGGTGGGCTTGAGCCACTGAGGCTCCAGCCGGATCGGCGGGGACAGCGTCAGGATGTGCGGGTTGTCGCGGCCTATCATGTGCGGGATGCAGGCCTGCGACACCGCGTAGGTGCCGCGCACCTCGATGCCGTTCATCAGGTCGAAGCGTTTCAGCGGCACTTCGAGGATCGAACCCAGGTTGATCGCCGAGGCATTGTTCACGCAGATGTCGATGCCGCCGAACCGCTCGACGGTGGCGGCCACGGCCCCTGCCACGGAGTCCCCGTCACGGATGTCACCGACGATCGGCAGTGCCTGCCCGCCGGCCTCTTCGATTTCGGCGGCCGCGGTATAGATCGTGCCGTCGAGCTTCGGGTGCGGTTCGGCGGTCTTGGCGATCAGCGCGACGTTGGCGCCGTCGCGGGCGGCGCGCTTGGCGATCGCCAGGCCGATACCGCGGCTGGCGCCCGAGATGAACATGGTCTTGCCGGAGAGGGGTCCTGTGTTGGCCATGTTGGTCACCCTATGCCGCCGATGACCTCGCTTATCGCCGGATGGCCGGGGTCGCAAGGGCGGGGGATCGTTGGGGCGGTCCGACGCTTCGCGCCGAAATCGGGCGGGTCGACTCCCCGGAAGGATTGATAAAGACAATATATCAATGAGCGAAATACAAGTATTTCAGAATATCAATACTGGTCATTACTGTTGAAAACGTGACCATTTCCGCCGATATCGGGCCCGTGCGCGACCCGGCCGCCGTCTTCGAGGCCGGGCGATGAGCGCCGTCGCGGTGCACGCCGTGATCACCGGCCGCGCAGGCGGTCCGGTCCTGCTGCTGTCCAACTCGCTGGGATCGACCCACCGGATGTGGGACGCCCAGATCGGCGCGCTGCAGGACCGGTTCCAGGTGGTGCGCTACGACACTCGTGGGCACGGCCAATCCCCGGTCCCGGACGGGCCGTACACCATCGACGACCTGGCCGACGACGTGATCGCACTGCTTGACCGGCTCGGTGTGGAGCGGGCACACCTGGTCGGACTGTCGCTGGGCGGGATGACCGCGATGCGGGTCGCGGCCCGCAACCCCGAGCGGGTCGACCGGTTGGCCGTGCTGTGCACGGCCGCGCACCTGCCACCGGCCACCGCCTGGCAGGAACGGGCCGCGACGGTCCGCGCCCGCGGTGCCGGCGCGGTGGTACAGCGGTGGTTCACCCCGCAATACCTTGCGGCGCCCCCCGACGTCCGTGCCGAGGGCGAAGCCATGGTCGCCGCGACACCCGCGCAGGGCTACGCCGGCTGCTGCGAGGCGATCGCCGGCCTGGACGTCCGCGGCGACCTGGCCGCCATCACCGCCCCGACCCTGGCCGTCGCTGGCGCTGACGACCCCGCCACCCCGCCGGCCAAGCTTGAAGAGATCGCGGCCGGCGTCAAAAACGGTCGGCTGCTGGTCGTTTCGCAGGCCGCTCACCTGGCCAACGCCGAACAACCCGAGATCATCACGCCAGCCCTCATCGAACACCTGGAGCGCCCATGAGCCTGAACAAAGTGGTCGAATCTGCGGCCGCGGCGGTCGCCGACATACCCGACAGCGCGAGTCTGGCCGTCGGCGGCTTCGGGCTGGCCGGCATCCCGTGGTTTCTCATCGAGGCCCTCCTTGAACAGGGCGCCACCGACCTGACCATCGTGTCCAACAACTGCGGGGTCGACGGTGCCGGGCTGGGCCTGTTGCTCGACGCGCGCCGGATCAGCCGGGTCATCGCCTCCTACGTCGGGGAGAACAAGGAATTCGCCCGCCAGTACCTGTCCGGTGAACTGACCGTCGAGCTCACCCCGCAGGGCACCCTGGCCGAAAGGATGCGCGCCGGGGGCAGCGGCATCGGCGCCTTCTTCACCCCCACCGGGGTCGGCACCGCCGTCGCCGACGGGGGACTGCCCTGGCGGTATCACCCCGACGGCAGCATCGCCATCGCCTCACCGCCCAAAGAGGTACGCAACTTCCGCGGCACCGACATGGTGCTCGAGGAGGGCATCACCACCGACTATGCGCTGGTGCGCGCCGCGGTCGCCGATAAGGCAGGCAACTGTCAATTCCACGCCGCGGCACGCAATTTCAACCCCCCGGCAGCCATGTCTGGACGGACCACCATCGTCGAAGCCGAGCGGGTGGTCGAGGTCGGGGAACTGCATCCCGACGCGGTTCACCTGCCCGGGATCTTCGTCAAGCGAATCCTGGCACTGACTCCGGAGCAGGCCGCGCGCAAGGACATCGAGAAGCGCACCACCCGGCCGATGACGGCGCGGGCGAGCCACGAGGCCGCCCGGGAGGCGGGCAATCAAGAGCAGGAGGCGACACGATGAGCTGGACCCGCGACGAGATGGCCGCGCGAGCGGCCCGGGAACTGCACGACGGCGACTACGTCAACCTGGGCATCGGCCTGCCCACCCTGATTCCCGGTCACCTGCCCGACGACTCCAGCATCACGCTGCACGCCGAGAACGGCATCCTCGGCGTCGGGCCTTTCCCCTACGACCATGAAGTCGACCCGGACCTGATCAACGCCGGAAAGCAGACCGTCACGGTGTTGCCCGGGGCAGCGTATTTCGACTCCGCGACCAGCTTCGCGATGATCCGCGGTGGCCATGTCGATGTGGCCGTGCTGGGCGGCATGCAGGTGGCGGCCAACGGTGACCTGGCCAACTGGATGGTGCCGGGGGCCATGGTCAAGGGCATGGGCGGTGCCATGGATCTGGTCAGCGGCGTGCGCCGGGTGATCGTCCTGATGGATCACACCACCAAGGCTGGTGCCGCCAAACTGGTCGCCGCCTGCGATCTGCCGCTGACCGGACGCGGTGTGGTCAGCCGGGTGATCACCGACCTCGGGGTGCTCGATGTCGCCGGCGACCGTTTCGCCTTGGTGGAGCTGGCGCCCGGGGTCGGCTATGACGAGGTGGTCGCGAAAACCGCGGCACCGGTGCTTGATCGACGGGCAGTTCGGCAACCGGCCGGCGTAGAAGGTTGAGCGCACGGCGCCAGGCGTCGATCTGGACGCGTCGGGGTTGCTCGAAGCTGGATTCAGCGGCGCAATGCCACGGCAGCTTCGCGGTGACCTACAACTTCGTCCTCGACCCGGTGCAGGACTGAGGCCGCCATGCTGTTTCACGTACGGATGGATGTGCGCATCCCGCACGACCTCGACCCGCAGGTCCGTGCCGAGATTGTGGCCAGCGAAAAGGCGTACTCCCAGGATCTGCAGCGGTCAGGCAAGTGGCCGCACATCTGGCGGATCGTCGGCGAGTACTCGAACATCTCGATCTTCGATGTCGCGTCGAATGACGAACTGCACCAGATACTTTCCGGGCTCCCATTGTTCGCCTACATGGATATCCGGGTGACCCCGCTGGCCGGCCATCCCAGTGACGTCAAGGCGCTCACCCGCTAGCCGGTGGACGCGACTATGGCCGCTTTGGCCTATCGTGGCGAGCTTACGACGTAAACTCGCGGTCGGTGCGCGAAGCGGATCGCAGGAGGCCGCTGGAGTCGGGCCGTCGATGCGGTGAAAAGGGTGATCTGGGTGGATGCCGGCGATCGCGGTGCGCAGCGGCCGGTGCACGCCGAGGGGGCGGACATCGGCGAAGGTCTGCGGCCGTCGCACCTGAGCCGTGACGCGATCCTGGAAATGGCCATCGACTTCATCGACCGGCACGGACTGTCGAAGTTGACCATGCGCGGGTTGGGGGCAGCCTGCGGAGTCGAGGCGATGGCGCTGTACCGCTATGTGCACGGCCGTGGTGACCTGCTCACCGGAGTTGTCGACCATATCGTCGACCGGCTCTACGCGGATCAGCTCGCGGCGCGACGCCAGGAAGACGGCTGGCAGGACTACCTCATGCGGCTGGCGCACGGGGTACGCCAGATCGCACTCGACCATCCGGAGGTCTTTCCGCTGGTCGCCACCCAGGCCCCGGAGGCCCCGTGGGTTCGGCCACCGCTGCGCAGCCTGCGCTGGATGGAGAGCTTCCTCGACACGCTGATCACCTATGGATTCGACGACGGCGCCGCGGTGTCCGCCTACCGTTCCTACACCACGTTCCTGATCGGTCATCTGCTGTTGGAAGTGTCGGCACGCGGCGCGGAACTGCACCCCGACGAGGTGCTTCTCGATGACAGGGGCGCGCGGTCCGGGCGCGACCTTACCGACTACCCGCACCTGCTACGCCTGCAGCCGATGTTGTCGCAGGACCGCAGCACCGCGGAGTTCGAGGAGGCGCTGGAGGCCATCCTGGACCGGCTCGAGCTGCTGATCGCCCGGCGCTGAAGCGATCGGGCCACCCGATGAGGGTTTACGTCGTAAACATGGTGGGTATCCCTTCTGTCGCAACGCCACATGAGGGAGGAGTTCACGATGGGATTGGCAGACAAAGCCAAACATGCCGCGGAGGACGTCGCGGGCAAGGCCAAAGAGGCCGCCGGCAAGGTCACCGGCAATGACGACCTCAGGAACGAGGGCAAGGCTGACCAGGGCAAGTCCAGCCTGAAGAAGGCCGGTGAGAACATCAAGGACGCCTTCAAGGACTAACAAGCGAGAACACCGCCCCGTGCGCCGATTACGGCGTGCGGGGCGGCGGCGTGTCCGGGGGTGGAGCGGGTTGCAGCGGGGGGACGGAAACGCGGTCTAGGGAGCCCCCCGCAGACAGGTTTACAACGTAAACAATCCGGCGTAGCTTCAATTCCATGCTGTTCGGTTTACGCCGTAAACTCAGCCGCTGCGCTGGTTGGCGCCGCAACGGTGCCGGGCCGGAGCGGATGGAAGCGGTTCCGGTCGCCGCGATGGCCGTCGGTGGCGTCGTCGGCGAGGCGTGCGTCGGCGAGGCGTTCGTCGCGCCGGAGGTTCCTGCGGAAGAAGAGCTGCATGTCCTGGTGGAGCGGCGCGGCTCAGCGCTGCTGGTTCACGCGGGTGGCAGTGTCGACGCGTCCAACATCGCCGTCTGGCGTCGCCTGGTCGGCGAGGCCGCGGAGGTGGCAACAGCTCCCGGGCCGCTGATCATCGATACCAGCGCCCTCGAATTCATGGGAATCTGCGCGTTCGCGGTGCTGGTTGAAGAGTCGGCCAGCTGCCGTCGGCGCGGCATCCGGCTCTGCCTTGTCAGCGACCAGCACATCACCGCCCGGGTGGTGGACGCCGCGGGTATCGACGCCGAATTGTCGTTCGCCGCGACCGTCGACGATGCGCTCGGGAACGCACCGCGCGACGATCCCGGTTCGGTTCTGGACCGTTGAACGCCGGCAACCGCGGGGTCAGCGGGCCTGGATGTCCGCGGTGATCGCCCCCGTCACCCGGATCAGATCCGCAGGTGCCACCGCCACGTCCACGCCGCGTTGCCCCGCGCTGCACAGCACCCGGTCAAAGCCCAGCGCCGAGGCATCCACCACGGTCGGCAAAGCTTTGCGCTGCCCGAGCGGCGAGATCCCGCCCAGCACGTAACCGGTCGCTCGTTGTGCCGCCGCCGGGTCGGCCATTGCGGCCTTGGGCGCCCCGAGTGCGGCGGCGACCGCCTTCAACGACAGCTTGGCCGGCACCGGCAGGACCGCGATCGCCAGTCCGGGCGGGATCGCCACCACCAGCGTCTTGAAGATCTGCTCGGGGCGCACCCCGCCCGGTCCCTCGGCCGCGAGCTGCTCGACGGCTTCGGCTCCGAAAGCACGCTGGTCTGGCTCATGCCGGTAACGCAACACCTCGTAGGGCACCTGCGCGGCGATCAGGGCCGCTACAGCTCGGGTTGCCGCACGACTCACCGCGCCAGGATACGGCCGGGAAATAGTGCCATGGCCAACGCTGTTGACTAAGCCAGTTGGTGTGGTCGCTGCGCCAAGTCGTCGATCACGGCCCTAGGATCGGAAAGGAGTCGCCGATGTCAACGGCGATCGGTCTGCTGGAACGCGAGCTATCGGCTGGGCTGGTTGTGGGCACCGCGACAGAAGGGGCAGCGACGATACAGATGGCTGACGGCGAGAGTGCGTCCGGTACCGGGACCGAGGCTTCGACCGAAGCCAAGGCGCCGGTACGTTCCGATGAGACCGACGCGCAGCTGACCGCTCGGTTCGAACGCGATGCGATACCCATGCTCGATCAGCTCTACGGCGGCGCGCTGCGCATGACGCGCAATCCTGCCGATGCCGAGGACCTGTTGCAGGAGACCATGGTCAAGGCCTATGCCGGGTTCCGCTCCTTTCGAGAGGGCACCAACCTCAAGGCGTGGCTGTACCGCATCCTGACCAACACCTACATCAACAGCTACCGCAAGAAGCAACGCTCACCGGCGGAGTACCCGACCGACGAGATCACCGACTGGCAGCTGGCGGCCACCGCCGAACACTCTTCGACGGGGCTGCGCTCAGCGGAGGTAGAGGCTCTGGAGTCGCTGCCTGACACCGAGATCAAAGAGGCGCTGCAGCAGCTTCCCGAAGAATTCCGGATGGCGGTGTACTACGCCGACGTCGAAGGATTCCCGTACAAGGAGATCGCTGAGATCATGGATACGCCGATCGGCACGGTGATGTCGCGTTTGCACCGCGGCAGGCGACAGTTGCGCAGTCTGCTGGCCGACGTAGCCCGCGATCGTGGATTCATTCGCGACGGCCAGACTTCCGAGGAGGTGTCGTCGTGACCGAACACTCGCGAGACTGCAACACGCAACCGGCCGACGGCGAATCCCATGCCAACTGTTCGGAGGTGATCGCCGAAGTATGGACCCTGCTCGACGGCGAATGCACGGCGGAGACCAAGGCCAAACTGCGCCAGCACCTTGAGGAATGCCCCGGCTGCCTGCGGCACTACGGGGTCGAGGAACGGATCAAGACGCTGATCGCCCGCAAATGCAGTGGCGACAAGGCCCCGCGGCGTCTCTACGAACGCGTGCGGCTGGAGATCAGCCGGACCACGATCATCCACCGCGAGGGCTGATCCGGGCCCGCTGCCATGGCGCGGAGGCGATCACACGCGCGGGCGAAGCGGGTCGCCGCTATGGCCTCGAGATGGCCGATAATTGCAGCAAGCCCGGCCTGAGGCCGGGCTTGCGGTCAGCTGTGCTGGCGAGCTTGAACCAACGCGCTAGGCGTTGGGTCGCTTGCCGTGGTTGGCTTTGCTGTGCTTGCGATCGCGCTTCTTGCGGCCACGTTTTGCCATGATTGGCCCTCCTAGCAGGTATTCCGGCTGACAAGTGTCTCACACGACCAGGCCTGGCGATAATCGCGCGGATGACCGGTCTGTCGTGGCAGCGCAACGCTGACGACATAGCCGTCGGCCGCGGCCGGCCGTCGGGCGAATCCGACGACCGGCTCACCGTCTCAGGATCAGTGCACCGAGAAGTTCCGAGCGCCCGCCAGTGTCTGCGGCACCAGGGCCGGAGGTGTCGCCGGAGCGGGCGGGGTCTCCAGTGCAGGCCCCGCGGACATGGGCGCCCCAGGCGGCGTCAGAGTGCTCACGTCGGTGGGCATGATCGACCCCACGCCGGGGACCACGCGGTTGAGCATGCCGTTCAACGCCTGCAGGAAGGAGTTCGCGGCGTTCACGCCGGCTGAGGAGCCTCCGACGGCAGAGCCGGGCATGCCCAGTGGGCTGGGGGCGCCCAGTGCACCTGGTACGCCCAGTGCGCCGGGCACGCCGAGCGGGCTGGGGGTGCCGAGGGGAGTCGGGGTGCTGAGGGGGGTCGGAATCGGCATGGGGTCATCGACCAGGGCCGGGGCGGCTTTGGCGGACGCGACACCGAATCCCAATGTGGCCAGCGTCATGGCGCCGGCGCAGATCAGTGTCAGCCGCACTCGCGGCTGGGCAAGACGGTTTACAGACAACGCGCTACTCCTCAAGTTCGGTGTCGACTTGTGCCGCGTCACGGCGATTTCGTCACGCGTTCAAAACACTCGAGTAACGGTGCTATGCAATTGTCACAGGAGAAACACGACACGATCACGGATCGAACTCTCTATGTCCTCTTAATTATCTTGGAGTTCGCTTACCCGAGCCGCTCTGCCCGATGCCGTGAGGGGGTTGTGGTTCGATAGGGCCTAGCTTTTTGATGTACGCAATCGTTGACTGGGTGATGAACGAGGTGAAGATGGCCGAGGACGTTCGCGCGGAGATCGTGGCCAGCGTGCTCGAGGTCGTGGTCCACGAGGGCGACCAGATCAACGAGGGCGACACCGTGGTGCTGCTGGAGTCGATGAAGATGGAGATCCCGGTGCTGGCCGAGACCGCGGGCACCATCAGCAAGGTGGCCGTGCAGGTCGGTGACGTGATTCAGGCCGGCGATCTGATCGCCGTGATCAGCTGATCGCTGCCGCTGTGACCGGCGCGAGCTAGCCGATGTCGACCCTCGGTGATCTGCTCGCCGAACACACCGTTCTGCCCGGCAGTGCGGTGGACCACCTGCATGCGGTGGTCGGGGAGTGGCAGCTGCTGGCGGACCTGTCGTTCGCCGACTACCTGATGTGGGTGCGCCGCGACCCCGACGCTGACGGTGCCCTGGTGTGCGTGGCGCAATGCCGGCCCAACACCGCGCCCACCGTACTGCTGAGTGACGCCGTCGGCACCATCGTCGTGCCGGAGTGGATGCCGCTGGCGGTCGCCGCATTCGAATCGGGCGTCATCGGCCGAGAAGGTATTGCCGGACAACGCAATATGGAAGCGGTACCGGTGCGTCACGGCGACCGGATCGTGGCCGTGCTGACCCACCAGACCGCGCTGACGGGTCGTCGGGAGTCCAGCCGGCTGGAAGCGGCCTACTTGGATTGCGCGGCCGATTTGGTGCACATGATCTCCGAGGGCACCTTCCCAGACGTCGGCGACATCGCGGTGTCGCGCTCGAGTCCGCGCGTGGGAGACGGGTTCATCCGGCTGGCCGTCGACGGCACGGTCCGTTACGCCAGCCCGAATGCGGTGTCGGCCTACCACCGCATGGGCCTGGCCGCCGAACTGGCCGGCCACGACCTGGTCGCCATCACCCGGCCGCTGATCTCCGACCCATTCGAGGCCCACGAACTGGCCGAACATGTGCGTGAATCGCTGTCCGGTGGCTCGAGCATGCGGTTCGAGGTCGACGCGGCCGGAGCGGTCGTTCTGTTGCGCACCCTGCCGCTGATCGTGCACGGCCGGCCGGCGGGGGCGGCGGTGCTGGTTCGCGACGTCACCGAGGTGAAGCGCCGCGACCGCGCGCTGCTCTCCAAGGACGCGACCATTCGAGAGATCCATCATCGAGTGAAGAACAATCTGCAGACCGTGGCGGCGCTGCTGCGCCTGCAGGCCCGCCGCACAACCAGTACCGAAGGCCGCGAGGCGCTGCTGGAGTCGGTGCGGCGGGTGTCGTCGATCGCACTGGTCCACGAAGCGCTGTCGATGTCGGTCGACGAGGTGGTGAACCTCGACAAGGTGATCGACCGCATCCTGCCGATGATGAACGACGTTGCCAGCGTGGATATCCCGATTCATGTCGCCCGGATCGGGTCGATCGGGTCGCTGGACGCCGACCGGGCCACCGCCTTGATCATGGTGATCACCGAACTGGTGCAGAACGCGATCGAGCACGCCTTTGAGGCAGAGGCCGACCGGCGAGCGGTGACCATCCGGGCCGAACGTTCGGCGCGTTGGCTCGACGTCGTGGTCCACGACGACGGCCACGGGCTTCCCGACGGGTTCCGACTGGAGACTTCCGACCGGCTCGGCCTGCAGATCGTCAACACGCTGGTCTCGGCGGAGCTCAACGGCTCGCTGACCGCGCAAGACGCGCCGGGCGGCGGAACCGAGATGGTGCTGCGCATCCCGGTCGGCGGTCGCCGGCTCCGTCAGGCGTTGTGAGGCAGGTCTCGACACAAAACGACGCGGCCCCGACTGAGTCGGGGCCGCGTCGCTTTGTCTGGGGTCAGACCCCGCTGCGCGCCCGCGTCCGAGCGTTGCGGCGCTTGAGCGCACGTCGCTCGTCTTCGCTCATGCCGCCCCACACGCCGGCGTCCTGGCCGGTCTCCAGCGCCCAGGTCAGGCACTCGGTGACCACCGAGCAACGGGTGCAGACCTGCTTAGCGGAAGCAATCTGGGCGAGAGCCGGGCCGCTGTTTCCCACCGGGAAGAACAGCTCCGGGTCCTCGTCGCGACAGACCGCCTTGTGGCGCCAATCCATAGGTCTCCAACTCCTTACTTTGGGCGCAGCGGGGTGCGCTAGTGCTTTTCGACTGTGTATAAGCGGCGCAAGAAATGATTACGGCTTGCATCCGATCGCTCGATCGTTTCACAGCTTGGGCAGATGTCAAGGGTGCGCTTTATCACGTGGTCAAGGTCACGTTTTCGCGGGGCTGCTGACGGCGTTCCTGTGCAGGTGTACTACAGTGGGATCAACTGTGCGCTCAGTGAGCGATTGGAGCGCTATCTTCGCAGATCAGCGAGCTTTCTCTAGCGGAGGGGCGACGACGTCCAGCGCGTCGGGAACCGCCCGGAACGTCATCGCGGTACGCAGCCCGAGATATTCGCCATCGATCTGAGTCGCTATCGGTGTGTCGCCGGCATCCACCCGCAGCGCGGCCACATCGTCGTCGCGGATGAGCTGTTTGGCGCGCAATTTGGGCCGTTTCGACAGCATCTGCCGAACCAGCCTCAGCGTGGGCAGAACTTTCATGCTGGTGGTCGCGAACACGCCCATTCCCGACTCGAAGGTGGTGTCGGGGTTGGTCCACACGCACCGCTCGTCGGCATAGGTCCACGGAGCGCAGTTCGAGACGAACACGAAGTGCACCCCTTCGACCGGTTGGTCGTCGCCCAGTTGCAAGGTCAATGTCGGCGCCCGGCGGGTGGTGGCCAGTACCGCGGGGACCGCCGCGCGGATGTAGCGCAGTGGGGTGACGGTGTGGCCCTTCTCGCGTTCGGCCTCCACCGCGGCCACCACTTCGCCGTCGACTCCCATGCCGGCGTTGAGAACCGACCACCGCTCGCCGCAGTCGATAAGCCCGATCCGGCGCCACGCGGGCCGGCCGGTTGGGGGGTTGATCAATTCGATGAGCTGATTGGTGGCGGCGATCGGGTCGGCCGCGATGCCCAGCGAACGCGCGAACACGTTCGCCGACCCGCCGGGCACCACCGCCACCGCCGGCAGGTGCGCCGGTGGCGGTGAACCAGGTGCCCCGAGCAGGCCGTTGACCACGCCGTGCACGGTCCCGTCGCCGCCGTGCGCGATAACTAGGTCGATGCCGTCTCGGCTCGCGGCCTGACTGATCTCGATGGCATGGCCGCGATAGTCGGTGTGCACCACGGTCAGGTCGAGGCGGCTCTTGAGCGCGTGGGCGAGCAGATCGCGCCCCGCCGGCGTAGTGGATGTGGCATTGGGGTTCACGATCAGCACGGCGCGCACGAAATACGAGTCTATGGGCATCGGAGGCGATGGGTTCGGGTGGTTACGCTGGCGGCGTGAAAGCCGTCGCTGACTCACCGCGCGCTGTGCTCGGCGCCGGCCTGATTGTCGCTGTGCAGGGCGCGGCCGCCCTTGTTGTCGCGGTGGTGCTGGTACTGCGGGCATTGGCCGGCGCGGATCAGCATGACGCCAATGGCTACGGCACTGCGGCATGGTTCGCCTTCGTCGGTGTTGCGGTGTCGGCGGCCGGGTGGGCGCTGCTGCGAGGCCGGCGCTTCGGGCGCGGCATAGCAGTGTTCGCCAATCTGCTGCTGTTGCCGGTCGCCTGGTATCTGGGGGTGGGCTCGCACCGCTGGGGCTACGGCGTGGCGGTCGGCGTGGCGGCGGTGGCGGTGCTGGCGGCGTTGTTCAGTCCAGCGGCGCTGCGCTGGGCGGAACGACGCCCATAGCCGACAAGATCGTGCCGAACTTCGTCACCGTTTCGGCCAGTTCCTCGTCCGGGTCGGATTCGGCGACGATCCCGCCGCCGGCATGGGCCAGCGCGGATCGTTGGTCGGCGGACAGTTGCGCGCAGCGGATCGAGACCACCCAGCGGCCGTCACCGGCGGCGTCGCACCAGCCGACCGCGCCGGCGTAAAAGCCCCGGTCGCCCTCCAGTTCGGTGATGAGATCGACCGCGGCGGCGGTCGGAACCCCGCCGACCGCGGCCGTCGGATGCAGTGCCAGCGCCAAATCCAGTGCAGTGGTGGAGCAGTCGCGCAGCCGACCGGTGATCGGGGTGTTCAGGTGCCACACCGCAGAGGTCCTGCTGAGCTGTGGTTCCGGCGCTATGTCGAGTTCCACGCACAGTGGCTCGAGGGCCGCACGCAACTGATCGACGACCAGTTGATGCTCGTGGCGGTTCTTGCCGGACTCGGCCAGCGCGGCTCCGTTGGCGGCATCGACTACCGCATCGGGGGAGCGCGGCGCCGAACCGGCGAAGGGCCGGCAGGTGATTCGGTCGCCTTCGCGGGCGACCAACAGTTCAGGACTGGCGCCGACCAGGACCGTGCCGGCGTAGGCCTGCCCGGCCGCGCTCAGGTCGACCAGGTAGCCGTAGCCGCTCGGGTCCGCGGCGACCAACCGGTGCAGGAGGGTATCGGCGTCCAGCGGGGCATCGGCGGCCAGGCGCAGCCCGCGGGCCAGCACCACCTTGCGCAGGGCGCTTCGTGGTGCGGTCAGTTCGTCCAGGGCCCGGCGGATCCGGGCTCGATGCTCGTCGGGCTGCGGAATCTGCGCGACCACGTGGACCGCGGGAAGCGCCGCATCGCGTGCGGGCGGCAGCGCCTCTTCGCGTCGCACCTCGCGCGGGACGAACAGGGCCGCGGCGGAATCGGGCCGGAAAGGCAGCGCCCCCAACACTATTGGTGCATCACCGCGCGACAATGCGGCCTGCGCGGCGGTGACATCGGTGAACCCGGCGGTCATCGCGTCGGCCGACAGCGTCCCGGAGGGTCCGGAAAGGACGAACTTCGGTGGCAGTGTTGTCACAGCCCTGCGGCCTGAGGTCCGGTCAGGCCGAGCGCGATGAGCTGGCGCACTCCGTGCTCGAAGCCACACACGGCCATCGAGGCCGCCGCCATCGCGACTCGTGCGCCATCGGCTAACGGCAGCTCCAGCCACCGCGTGATCACAGCCCGGGAGAAGTGGCCGTGTCCGACGAACACCACATCACGCGAGGGGAGCTGTCGCAGCGCCAACGCAACCATGCGGTCGGCGCGGTCGCTGACCTGCGCCACCGTCTCACCGCCGGCACTGCCGTGTGTCCAGATCAGCCAGTCGGGTTCGGATTCGCGGATCTGCGCGGTGGTCAGCCCTTCGTAGCGGCCGTAGTCCCACTCGGCGAGGTCGTCGAAGATCTCATCGACGTGCAGCCCTGCCAGCTCGGCGGTCACCCGGGCGCGGCGGCGCGGGCTGCAGATCACCAGCGGGTTGTCCAGCGTCAGCTTTGTCAGCGTTGCCCGGGCGGCGACGGCTTGACGCCGGCCCACCTCAGTCAACTCCAGATCGGTGCGCCCGGTGTGCCGGCCGCTTTGGGACCACTCGGTTTCCCCGTGGCGCAGCAGCAGAAGTCGGTGCTCCTCGATCCCCACGTCAGTCGATTCTGCCCGACGGCGGACACCGACCCGCGTTTGGTGCTCCGAGGGCTAAGCCGTGCCAGTATGTCGGTGTGACGGGGATGCGGATCTTGGCGGTTGCCAATCAGAAGGGCGGCGTGGCCAAGACCACGACGGTGGCTTCGCTGGGTGCGGCGATGGCCGAGCTGGGTCGGCGGGTGTTATTGGTCGACCTCGACCCGCAGGGCTGCCTAACCTTCTCCCTGGGCCACGATCCCGACAAGCTGCCGGTGTCGGTGCACGAAGTGCTGCTCGGCGAGGTGGAACCCAATACGGCATTGGTGCCGACCGACGAGGGGATGACCCTGCTGCCGGCCAACATCGACCTGGCCGGCGCTGAGGCGATGCTGCTGATGCGGGCCGGCCGCGAGTACGTTCTGCAGCGGGCGCTGGCCAAGCTCGAAGACGAGTTCGATGTGGTGGTCATCGACTGCCCGCCGTCCTTGGGTGTGCTGACCCTCAACGGCCTTACCGCGGCCGGCGAGGTGATCGTGCCCCTGCAATGCGAGACCCTCGCGCATCGAGGCGTCGGCCAATTTCTGCGCACGGTCTCCGACGTCCAGCAGATCACCAACCCCGAGCTGCGTCTGCTGGGTGCCCTGCCGACGCTCTACGACTCGCGCACCACCCACAGTCGCGATGTGTTACTCGACATCGCCGACCGCTACGACCTGCCGGTGCTGGCTCCGCCGATCCCGCGGACCGTGCGTTTCGCCGAGGCCAGTGCATCGGGTGCCTCGGTGATCGCCGGGCGCAAGAACAAGGGCGCGCAGGCCTACCGTCAGCTGGCCGAGGCCTTGCTCAAGTACTGGAAGAACGGCAAGTCGCTGCCCACGTTTACTCCCGAGGTCTAGCGGGGCCATCAGCCCAGCGGTGATCGCAAGCGCGGCGGAGCCGGGCGCCGCGGGCCGCCGCCATTAACCCAGCGGTGATCGCAAGCGCGGCGGAGCCGCCGCCATCAGCCCAGCGCGACGACGGCGTCGCCGCGCTGCTCCAATACCGTCGGGCCCGACACCGCCGGGAACACGGTCGAGACCCCGGGCGGGCGGCTCACCGGGATGATGCGTTCCGGCGCGCCGGTGTTCTGGTCGAAGACGCCGACCCCGTCGGTCACCGGTATCAGGAGGCGATCGGCCATCCGTACTGCCGGCCCCAACGGAACCGCGGCACCCGACGCCGGAATGGTGTAGCGGTAGGTCAGCGTTCCGGAGTCGAACACCATCACCGCATCGCCGGTCCACCAGCAGATCAACCCGGTGGGCCGCGATACCGGCAGTGCGGCGCTGGCGGGGCTGGGTTTGGCCGGCAGCATGGTCTTGGCGATAGTGGTGCCGGTCTGGTCGACGACCTCGATACGAGGCTGCGGAGTGGGCAGATAGAGCGCGGTGTTGGTGCCGGCGTCGGAGTCGGTCACCGCGAGCACCCGGGCGCCGGAGTCCGCGGTCACTCCGCGTTCGGCGACGTGCTGGGTCTCCGGCTCGTCTTCTTCCTTGCCCGCGCGCAGCAGCGTCAGTTGCACATCGGACTGGCCCGCGCAGGACTCCAGCACCGATACCGCCGAGGAGGCCGCCGCTGCCGAGACCAGGGCGCAGCCCTGCCCTCGGCCGCGCGCCGAAGGTTTCACCCGAGCGTCGATCTCCCCGTAAGACATCACTCGCACCAGATCTGAACGCCACAGTTCCAGGCGGGTGGCGCCGGCTGAGAGCACCGCGCTGCCCTCAGAGGAGACCCGTACGGCCCGGTCGGCGTAGCTGGTGCGGGCCGGTCCCCGCAGGCCGTCGGCAGCGACGACCGCGCTGACCTGGCCACACCCGCGGGAATCAGGGTAGACCGCGACGGCGTAACGGTAGATCCACGACACCGCGCACAGGTCGACGTCGCGGGAGTAGCTCCAGCGCTCTTCGCCGGTGGCCGGGTCACGACCACTCATCCGCGGACCGTCACCGGTGATCACCGTGCCGGAGACCACCACGGGTGCCCAAGTTGCCGGGCTGGCCGCTGTCCACAGCTGCGACAGCGCCGCGGGCACCATCGCCGCCGACGGGGGATTGGTCGCCGAGTCCGACGCCGACCGGCTGATCGTGGCGCGGGCATCGCTGGTCCACCAGATGACCACTCCGACGACAACGATCACGACCGCGATCAAGGCCGCCGCGACCAGATCACCGGAGGTGCGGCGCTCGGGTCGTACCATCTCAGCGGTCCAGCTCAGCCGCCGTTAGCGGCAGCGGCCGCGGTCTTGTTCGGGCGACGGCGGCGACGGCGCCGCGGCGCACTGGGCCCGGTGGCCTCGGAGTTCGCGGCGGTGCCGGACTCACCCGCCTCGGCGTTCTGCGGGGCGCCGTCGGTGGCGCTCGCCTGGCTACCACCGCGGGTGCGCCGACGAGACCGGGTCGGGTTGCGGGGCGCCCGCTGGCGGTCCGCTGCGGTCTCGCGGGTTTCGTCCTCGGACCGCTTGGCCGGTGACCGGCGCGTCTGGCCGATGGAGCCGCTGACGTCGGTGGGAATGTTGAGCTCGGTGAACAGGTGCGGCGAGCTGGAGTAGGTCTCCGCCGGGTCCGGGCAGCACAGGTTGAGGGCCTTGTCGATCAGCGTCCAGCGGGCCAGCTCGTCCCAGTCGACCAGGGTGACGGCGACGCCGGTCTTTCCGGCGCGTCCGGTGCGGCCGATGCGGTGCACGTAGGTCTTCTCATCGTCGGGGCACTGGTAGTTGATGACGTGCGTGACGTCGTCGATGTCGATGCCCCGGGCGGCCACATCGGTGGCCACCAGCACATCGATGTCGCCGGTGCGGAACGCCTTGAGTGCTTTCTCGCGAGCTACCTGGTTGAGGTCGCCATGCACCGCGCCCACTTTGAACCCGCGCTCATTGAGGTCGTCGGCGACCTTCTGGGCGGTGCGCTTGGTGCGGGTGAAGATCATCGTGGCTCCGCGGCCACGGGCCTGCAGCACCCGCGCCACCAATTCGGCCTTGTCCAGGGCGTGGGCCCGGTAGACGAACTGCTCGGTGGCGTCGTGCACCGCCGAAGAGTGCGGCGCCTCGGCCCGGATGTGGGTGGGCTGGTTCATGAAGCTGCGGGCCAGCGTGATGATCGGGCCGGGCATGGTGGCCGAGAACAGCATCGACTGCCGGTCGTCGGGGATACGAGACAAGATGCGCTCGATGTCGGGCAGGAAGCCCAGGTCCAGCATCTCGTCGGCCTCGTCGAGCACCAGCACCGACAGGCCGCCCAGCTGCAGGTGCCCCTGCTGGGCCAGGTCGAGTAGCCGGCCCGGGGTGCCCACCACCACGTCGGCACCGGCCTGCAGCGCCTCGATCTGCGGTTCGTAGGGCCGGCCGCCGTAGATGGCCTGCACCGACAGCGGGCGGTCCCCGGCGGTCAGGTATTTGGCCGCGTCGGCCAGGTCGCCGGAGACCTGGATGCACAGCTCACGGGTCGGCACCACGACCAACGCTCGCGGTGCGCCGGTCAGCGGCCGGTCCGGGCTGGTGCTGACCCGCTGTAGCAGCGGGATGCCGAAGCCGTAGGTCTTGCCCATGCCGGTGCGGGCCTGGCCGATCAGGTCGTCGCCGGCCAGGGCCAGCGGCAACGTCAGCTCCTGGATCGCGAAGGCGTGCTCGATGCCGTCCTCGGCGAGTGCGCGGACGATCTCGTCGCGGACGCCCAGCTCGGCGAAGCTCGGAGGGGTAGTGGGAACGGTGGTTGAGATCAATGGGGTCATGCGCGGGCAGATGCCTTTCGAAGTCGGCGCGGTATGTCAGTCGATCGCGGTGCGGGTCGGGGCGCACACACTGGAGACGGTCGATACTTTGCCCATATTCGGAGGCACCGCCGGGGGCCCTGCACTCGCCGAGGAGGCGGGCCAACCACGTGTACGCACATTGCGCGGCAGCACCGAATAGGCACTGCCTGAGCATGATCCTACCTGGTCGGGCCGGGCATCGGTCCATTGCCGCGGAACGCATACAGTGTGGTGATGAATTCGGTTCCCTCCGCCGACGCGGAAGCGCAGTCTTCCCCGCCGCGGCTGTCCGCCGATCATCCTGGGGTCAACGAGCTTTTCGCGGTACTGGCCTATGGCGAGGTGGCCGCGTTCTACCGGCTCACCGACGAAGCCCGGATGGCGCCCGATCTGCGTGGCCGGATCTCGATGGCGGCGATGGCCGCCGCGGAGATGGGCCACTTCGAACTGCTCCGTGAAGCTCTCGAGCGCCGCAGTGTCGACGTGGTCGCGGCAATGTCGAAATACGCTACTGCCCTTGACAATTACCATCGTCTGACGATGCCCAGCACGTGGCTGGAGGCATTGGTCAAGACCTACATCGGCGACGCGATGGCCGCCGACTTCTACCTGCAGATCGCCGACGGACTCCCAGACGAGGTGGGCGACGTGGTGCGTGCGGTGCTCGCCGAGACCAAGCATTCGCAGTTCGTCGTCGAGGAGGTACGCGGCGCGGTCACGGCCAGCAACAAGCAGCGCAGCCGGCTGGCGTTGTGGTCGCGTCGGCTGCTCGGTGAGGCGATCACCCAGGCCCAGTACGTGTTGGCCGACCGCGACGAACTCGCCGACCTGGTGGTGTCGGGGGCGGCCGGACTGGCCCAGCTGGCCGGGTTCTTCGATCGCCTGCAACACACCCACGACGAGCGCATGCGCGAGCTGGGTCTGGCTTAGCCCGCCGCCACGCAGCGCGTTATCGCCGAGGGCGAACGGCCGGTGCGCACCAACCGGGCCGCCGTCCACTAGCCTGCTTAGCAACGCCCAACGCAAACGAAAGGGGCAGGCGTGGAGGTCAAGATCGGGGTCACCGATAGCGCGCGCGAACTGGTCATCAACAGTGCGCAGACGCCCGATGAGGTCGAGAAGCTGGTCGGCGCCGCGTTGGGCAAGGGCGCAGACGGTGCTGGACTGCTCGCCCTCACCGACGAGAAAGGCCGCCGCTTCCTGGTGCAGGCCGCCAAGATCGCTTACGTGGAGATCGGTGTCGCCGACAGTCGGCGGGTCGGTTTCGGGATTGGTGCCGACGTCGCTGCCGGGGCCAGTTCCGCTTAACGGGTCAGCGGCACGTGTGACAGCCCGCCCCAGGCGAACGCCACCGTACCGTCGACGGCGTCATCCTTGGAGATAGGGCGGTCACTGTCCAGCCAGTACCGGGCGCAGTCGACGCTGATCGCGACCAACCCGACCGCGACCATCCGGGCGCGGTGCGGGTCCAAGCCGGAGTCATGGCTGACCAGGTCGAAAATCGCGTCGATGCACGACTCGGTGGCCACCCGCACCTGGACCGCGACCTGCGGCTCGGCGACATTGTCGTTCTCGAAGATCAGCCGATAGCCCTGGCTGTCGTGCTCGATGAAGTCGAAGAAAGCCTGCACCGCGGACCGCAGCCGCTGACGGTTGTCGGTGGTGGTCCGCAATGCCTGACGGACGCCGGAGACCAGGTTCTCCACGTGGCGGGCCAATACCGCCAGGTACAGCTCCAGTTTCGACGCGAAGTGCTGGTAGAGGATCGGTTTGCTGACACCGGCCCGCTCGGCGATCTCATCCATGCCGGCTGCGTGGTAGCCGCGGTCGACGAATACATCGCTGGCGGCGATTAGCAGCTGTCCCCGGCGCTCGTCGCGCGGGAGCCGGCTGCCGCGACGGCCGCCGGTAGTCGCCGCTTTGGCGCCGCTCGAGCGACGGCCGGTCGGCTGTGCGCCGTCCCGCTCTGCCGTGTCGATCGGTTTGCTCATCGACTCCTCAATCTCGTTCGGCCGGCGCCTGGGACCCTGGGTCCGCGACGGCCGGTGGGTGAGAGCGAGACTACGCGCTGCACCCGTCACTTCCACCAGCGACATCCGACAATCGGCTGTCGATCGCCATTTCGAACTCGTCGCGGCACACCTCCTGGCGTGCCGCAGAGTCCCAGCTCGCAGACCTTGTGCCATTCTGGGACCGTGACCTACGACCCGGGGCGGAGCGGCGGCGGTCGAGCCCCGGTGCTGCGGGATCGCTTCCGCGAGCCATTGCGCGCCCAGCGTGATCCGCTCGCCGCCGGTGCCGGGCGACTGCGGTCTGACCGTGATGTGCACCGCCAGTGGCGCAAGCAGACCTGGCTGGGCAGGTTCGTCTCCACCTACGGGTGGCGCGCGTACGCGCTGCCGGTGCTCATGGCTCTGACCGTCGTGGTGGTGTATCAGACGGTGACCGGCACTGGAGTGCGCACCCAGTCCGCCGATGACACGGTTCAGGGGCCGCCGACGATCGGATCGGCGGGCACCTCGATCATCGGCGCACCACCGCGCGGCCTCACCGAGTTCGACGTCAACCTGCCCACCGGTGTGCTGCCCAACGGCGGCCCGTTCACCGAAGCCGGCGACATGTCCTGGCACGTCATCCCGGGCATCGAGCCGGAATTCGGGCAGGGCACCGAGAAGGTGTTCGCCTACACCATCGAAGTGGAGAACGGCATCGACACCACCGCGTTCGGCGGCGACGAGGCATTCGCCCGGATGGTCGACCAAACCCTGCGTAACCCCAAGGGATGGACGCATACCCCGCAGATCGGGTTCGTACGGGTCGACGCCAGCAGCCCGATCACCCCCGATTTCCGGATCTCGTTGACGTCGCCGATCACGGTCCGGGAGGGCTGCGGCTACGAGATTCCGCTGGAGGCGTCCTGCTATAACCCGGCATACGGGGCCAAGTCGGAGCCGCGGGTATTCATCAACGAAGCCCGCTGGGTTCGCGGTGCCGTGCCCTTCCAGGGCGACATCGGGTCCTACCGGCAGTACCTGATCAACCATGAGGTCGGCCACGCCATCGGCTACCAGCACCACGAACCGTGCGACAAGCAGGACGGGCTGGCGCCGGTGATGATGCAGCAGACTTTCGGCACCTCCAACGACGACGCGGCGAAGTTCGACCCGGACTGGGTCAAGCCCGACGGGAAGACCTGCCGCTTCAACCCCTGGCCGGCTCCGATTGCCTGAGCCGGTCGGGCTGCCTTCGGGAAGCTTCGCGCGCGGTTTGTCGTTGCCCCCACCAGCTGCTGTGATGGGTGGGCGGACCCGACGTTGAGGAGATTGCCAGGTGCCGAGATCACTGCCGCCGCTGGTGGAGCCGGCCGGCGAGCTGACCAGGGAGGAAGTAGCGCGCTACAGCCGCCACTTGATCATTCCCGATGTCGGCGTGCAGGGGCAGAAGCGACTCAAGAACGCTCGGGTGCTGGTGATCGGTGCCGGTGGATTGGGTGCGCCGACACTGCTGTATCTGGCCGCCGCCGGCGTCGGAACCCTCGGGATTGTCGACTTCGACATCGTCGAAGAGTCGAACCTGCAGCGCCAGGTCATCCACGGTGTCTCTGACATCGGCCGCACCAAGGCCGAAAGCGCCCGGGACTCGATTGCCGAGGTCAACCCGCTCGTACGCGTGCAGCTGCACCAGGTACGGCTGGACCGCTCCAACGCCGTCGACCTGTTCAGCCAGTACGACCTGATCCTGGACGGCACCGACAACTTCGCCACCCGCTACCTGGTCAACGACGCCGCGGTGTTGGCGCACAGGCCCTACATCTGGGGCTCGATCTATCGCTTCGAGGGCCAGGTGTCGGTGTTCTGGGAGGACGCCCCGGCCAATGAGGCCGGCAATGAGCGCGGTCTCAACTACCGCGACCTGTATCCCGAGCCCCCGCCGCCAGGCATGGTGCCGTCGTGCGCCGAGGGCGGAGTGCTCGGCGTGTTGTGCGCCTCGATCGGGTCGGTGATGGGCACCGAGGCGATCAAGTTGATCACCGGTATCGGAGAATCGCTGCTGGGACGGCTGATGATCTACGACGCCTTGGAGATGAGCTACCGCACCATTGCGATCCGCAAGGATCCCGCCACACCGGCGATCACCGAATTGGTCGACTACGACGCGTTCTGCGGCGTAGTTCCCGAGGATGACGCCGCCGCGGCCGCCGGGTCCACGATCACTCCCGCCGAACTGCGCGAGCTGCTGGACTCCGGGCAACAGCTGGCCCTGATCGATGTGCGCGAGCCGGGCGAATGGGCGATCAACCGCATCGAGGGCGCCCAGTTGGTCCCGCAGTCGACGATCAACACCGGTGAGGGACTGGCAAAACTCCCGCAGGACCGAATGTCGGTGCTGTACTGCAAGACCGGGATCCGTTCGGCCCAAGCCCTGGCCACCCTGAAGAAGGCCGGCTTTGCCAACGCGGTCCACCTGCAGGGCGGAATTGTGGCGTGGGCCAAGCAGATGCAGCCCGATATGGTCATGTACTAACGCCATAGACCCGGTGCAGGGTGCTTTTGGCGGTGACCCGCCGCGCCCGGCTCCGCCGCGCTCGCGATCACCGGTGCTTTTGGCGGTGACCCGCCGCGCCCGGCTCCGCCGCGCTCGCGATCACCGAGGTTAGTCTTATCGCGTGACCATCGAGCCGCCGCCCGAACATGTGCTGGCGACGTTCGGTATTCGCAACGTTTCGCCCACACCGCTTGGTGCCGGCTGGGAAGACGGCTGGAAGTGCGGGGAAGTGGTCCTGTCGATGGTCGCCGACCATGCCAGGGCCGCGTGGTCGGCTAAAGTCCGCGAGACCCTGTTCGCCGACGGCATCCGCCTGGCCCGCCCCGTGCGGTCCACCGACGGACGTTATGTGGTGTCGGGCTGGCGCGCGGACACCTTCGTCGGTGGCAGCCCCGAGCCGCGCCACGACGAGGTGGTGTCGGCGGCGGTTCGGCTGCACGAGGCCACCTCCAAGTTGGAGCGGCCCCGATTCTTGACCCAGGCACCGGTGGCGCCGTGGGCCGACGTCGACGTGTTCATCGCCGCGGACCGGGCGGCCTGGGAGGAACGGCCGTTCGCCTCGCTGCAGGCCGGTGCACGATTGGCTCCGGGCTCGGTGGACGGTCAGCGGTCGATCGACCTGATCAACCAGCTGGCCACTTTGCGCAAGCCCACCAGGAGTCCCAGCCAGTTGGTGCACGGCGACCTATACGGCACGGTGCTGTTCTCCGGCGCCGCGGCGCCCGGCATCACCGACATCACGCCCTACTGGCGGCCCGCCTCGTGGGCTGCCGGGGTAGTGGTGGTCGACGCCCTGTCGTGGGGTGACGCCGACGACGGGCTGATCGAACGGTGGGAGACGCTGCCCGAGTGGCCGCAGATGTTGCTGCGCGCGTTGATGTTCCGTCTTGCCGTACATGCGCTGCATCCGCGCTCCACCGAGGAGGCGTTCCCCGGTCTGGCCCGCACTGCGGCGCTGGTCCGCCTGGCGCTCTAGCTTTCTCGGCTTTGGCGCCGAATGCGGATCCGTCAGAACCGGTGTCGCAGCGTGCGCAGATCCACCTTCCCGCCGACGGCCAGGACTCCTTCGGCGCGAAGACGTTCCAGTTGCTCGGTGCGCAAGTGATCCGCCGGCCGTCCCGACGCTGGGAGCACCCGGTGCCAGGGCAGATCCGCCCCGTCGATCCGCAGAATCCAGCCCACGATGCGGGGACTGGAAAGCCCTGCCGCGGAAGCGACATCGCCATATGTGGTGACCCGGCCGGCGGGCACACTGATGATCAGCGCACGCACCACCTCGACCTGTTCGTCGGTGACGGCCGCCACGGACTGCGCCCCTAGCGCCGGGCCAGCTGCGCCCGGATCACCGCGGCAGCCTCGGCGGGACGGGCCTGGTCGACCATGTGATTGCAGTCGAAGTCGACCAGCTGGAAGTTCGCGCCCAGCCGATCCCGCAAACCGTCGGTGAGCGTCGCTGTCACATACGGCGGCGAGGTGCGGGTGGCCCGCACGACGGTGGTCGGCGTGGACTGCGGCAGCACGACCGCGCGGGCCAACTCGCTCCAGTACGACATCACCGCGGGCACGCTGATACGCCAACCGAAGCGGCCCGTGGGCAGCGCGACCAGATGCTCCTCGAGTTCGTTGTCGAGCAGGTCGGGATCCACGTCGGACCAGGCACCGTTCTCTTTCTCGGCGCGCGCCTCCGCGGGATCGGGGTAGTCGGGGGAGGCCAGCATCGCGGCGGCGATCGTGGCCATCCACTCGCCGTCCAGGCCGATCGCCGGGTCGAGCAGGATCAGCGCGTCGACGAGGTCGGGGCGTGCTGCGGCCAGATGCAGCGCAATCGCACCGCCGAAGGAATGCGCGACCACCGGAACCGGGCCGTCCGCGGTGTCCTCCAGCAGCGCCGCCAGCGCTGCGACGTTGGCGTCGATGCTCCACGGGGCCGCCCACGACGAGTGGCCGTGGCCGATCAGGTCTGGTGCGGCGACGGCGATGTCGGGCAGCTGGTCGGCCACGTAGCGCCAGCGGGCCCCGTGACCGGTCAGCCCGTGGACCGCCAGCATCTGGACCGGCCCGGACGGTCCGTAGCGGTGCACATGCAGGAGATCGCTCACGTCGCTGATGCTGCCAGCCGGGGCATTCGGTCGGCGGGTCGGCCTGGGTAACCCGGTGCTGAATGTCCCCAAGTCCAGGGAAGACCCTGTGTCGCTCACCTATGTCGCCGTTGGCGGCGGAGCCGCAATGTCGCTGCTAGAGGCCGAGTTTGAACAGGGTGAGTACTAGGGGGGTGATCGCTGGAGTCGTCGCTGCCGGTGCTGCTGTGGCGTTGGCCGGTCGCGCCGCGCCGACACAGCCCGCATCTGGCCGGAGTTGTCAGACCCCGGTGATGTGATGGCGGGGTGAATGAGCGCTGGACACCCGAAGCGGGCGCCGTGCTGGACCCGGCGGCGCGCGGCGTCCTGCGGGTGCTCGGCGGACCCGGGACCGGCAAGACCAGTCTGCTGCTCGACACGGCGGTCGCCCACGTCGCCGCCGGCGTGGACGCGAACTCGGTGCTGCTGCTCACGGGTTCGGGCCGGCTTCCCGCTGCGGACCGCGGAGCCCTGACTGCGACGTTGCTGGCTGCCGCCGGACCCGACGCCGGCCAGGCGATCCGGGAATCTGTCGTGCGCACCGTGCACGGCTACGCCTTCGCGGTGCTGCAGCGCGCCGCGCGGCGGGCCGAGGCCGCGCCGCCGCGGCTGGTCACCGGGGCTGAGCAGGACAGCGTGATCCGCGAACTGCTCGCCGGTGACGGAGCCGCAGCCTGGCCGCCGTCGTTGCATGCGGCGCTGGCCACCGACGGTTTCGCCACCGAACTGCGGGACCTGATGGCGCGCTGCGCCGAACGCGGCGTCGACCCGGCCGAGCTGGTCCGGCTCGGCAAGCGGTGCCGCCGCCCGGAGTGGGCCGCCGCCGGCCGCTTCGCCCGGCAGTACGAGCAGGTGATGCTGCTGCGCGCCGCGGTCGGTACCGCGGCACCCCAGGCGACCACGCCGGCGTTGGGCGCGGCCGAGTTGGTCGGGGCCGCGCTGGAGGCGTTCGTGACTGACCCGGACCTGCTCAACGACGAACGCAGCCGGATCCGGCTGCTGCTGGTCGACGACGCCCAGCAACTCGACCCGCAGGCGGCCCGGTTGGTGCGGGTTCTCGCCGCCGGCGTGCACCGCACGGTGATCGCGGGCGACCCTGATCAGGCGGTGTTCGGCTTCCGCGGAGCCGAACCCACCGTCCTGCTGACCGACGACGCCCAACCCGGCGGAGCCGCGGTGCCGGTGGTGACGCTGACGACGTCGCACCGTTGCGCCCCGGCGGTGGCCAACGCCATCAGCGCCGTCACCGGGCGGCTGCCCGGGACCAGCGCCACGCGTCGCATCGAGGGCACCGGACCCGACGCCGGCGCGGTGAGCGTGCGTACCGCAGCCAGCAGCCACGCTGAAGCGGCCCTGATCGTGGACACTTTGCGGCGCGCCCACCTGATCGACGGGGTGCCGTGGTCGCAGATGGCGGTGATCGTCCGTTCGGTGCCGCGAGCGGCCGCGCGGCTGCCCCGCGCCCTGGCCGCTGCCGGCATCCCGGTCACTTTGCCGGCCAGCGGGGGGTTGCTGGCCGAACAGCCCGCGGTGGCCGCCCTGCTCACGGTGCTGGAGTGCACCGCAGACGCCGTGGACGGGCCCCGGGCGCTGGCCTTGCTCAGTGGGCCGATCGGGCGAGTGGACCCGATCTCGCTGCGGCAACTGCAACGCACCCTGCGCCGCGGTACGGCCAGCCCGGAGATCCCGCTTGAACCCGGCGGTTCAACGAGGCTCGACGCAGGAGAGGCGAAGTTGGAACCGCCGCTTGAACCCGGCGGTTCAACGAGGCTCGCCGCAGTGCTCACCGGTGTTCCCGGTGCGCTGCCGGCCGCGCACGCCCGCGCACTGCGCCGGGTCCGCGGGGTGCTGCAGGCCGCTGCTCGCAGTCACGCCGACGGCCGCGATCCGCACCACACGCTGTGGCAGGCCTGGAACCGGTCCGGTCTGCAACAACGCTGGCTGTCAGCCGCCGAGCGCGGTGGTACCGCCGGCGCTCAAGCCGGCCGGGACCTGGACGCGGTGACCGCGCTGTTCGATCTCGCCGAGCAGTATGTGGCGCGCACTGCCGGTGCCACCCTGACCGGTCTGGTCGAATACGTCACCGCGATGCAGCTGGCGGCGCCCCGCACCGAGTCGGTGACGGGCACGGAGGCGGTCGGTGTGCTGAGCGCACACGCCGCGCTCGGGCGCGAGTGGGATCTGGTGGTGGTCGCCGGAGTCCAGGAGGGCTTGTGGCCCAACACCGTTCCGCGCGGCGGCGTGCTGGGAACCCAGCGGCTCCTGGACACCCTGCATGGCTTCGGGGAAGAGGTCTCGGCTCGGGCCCTGCTGCTTGCCGAAGAGCGGCGGCTGCTGGTGGCGGCGCTGGGCCGGGCACGGCGCCGACTGGTGATCACCGCCGTCGATGGCGAGGGGGACGGCAGCGCCGAAGAACAGATCCCGTCGGAGTTCTTCGTCGAACTCGCAGCCTGCGCCACCGGCGAGGGGGCAACGGCGCCGTCTCCACCGGTGGTGGCTCCGCCGGTGCTGTCCGCGGCCGGGCTGGTGGGTCGACTGCGCGCTGTGGTCTGTGCACCGGAGAACGCGGTAGGCGATTCCGAACGCGCCGACGCGGCAACGCAATTGGCGCGACTTGCCCGAGCCGGGGTGCCGGGTGCCGATCCGCGGAGCTGGCATGGCGTGGTGCCGTTGAGCACCGAGAAGCCACTTCGACAACCCGGCGACGGACCGGTCACTCTGTCGCCGTCGGCTCTGCAAAGCCTGCTGGACTGTCCGCTGCGCTGGCTGGCCGAACGCCACGGCGGAACCGACGGTCGCGACCTGCGCTCGACGATCGGATCGGTGATGCACGCACTGGTCGCCGAATCGGCGGGCAACCCGCAAGAACTGCAGGCCGAGTTGGACCGGGCATGGGAGCAGTTGCCGTTCACGTCGCAGTGGTACTCGGCCAACGAACTCGACCGCCATCGCGCCATCCTCGAGACGTTTCTGGCATGGCGCGCCCAAACCCGGGGCGAACTCACCGAAGTCGGCATCGAGGTCGGTTTCGACGGCGTGATCGACGCTGGCGAGGACGGGGTTCGGCTGCGCGGTCGGATCGACCGAGTCGAACGCGACGCGGCCGGCCGGCTGGTAGTCGTCGACGTCAAGACCGCGAAGACGCCGGCCAGCAAGGACGACGCACAACAGCACGCCCAGTTGGCGGTCTACCAGCTGGCGGTGGAAGCCGGGCTCGTTGGGCCCGACGAGCAGCCCGGCGGGGGCCGGCTGGTCTATCCCGCCAAACCCGGAACCGCCGGGGCCACCGAGCGCGAACAGGACCCCCTCACCCCTGACGCCGGTGGGCACTGGCGGGAGCGGGTCGCGCAGGCGGCCGTGGCCACCGCCGGCCCGCAGTTCACCGCCCGAGTCAATGACGGCTGCCGGCACTGTCCGGTCCGGCCGATCTGCCCGGCCCACAACGATGGGTGTGGCGCATGAGATACCACTACGACCCCGCCGAGCTGGCGGACGCGCTCGGGTTGCACCAGCCCACCGACGAGCAGGCCGCGGTCATCGCCGCGCCGCCGGGACCGCTGGTGGTGATCGCCGGCGCGGGCGCCGGCAAGACCGAGACGATGGCCGCCCGGGTGGTGTGGCTGGTTGCCAACGGCTACGCCGAACCCGGCCAGGTCTTGGGACTGACCTTCACCCGCAAGGCGGCCGGTCAACTGCTGCGCCGGGTTCGGTCCCGGCTGGCGCGATTGGCCGGTGCCGGACTGATGACAGCTGAACCGAACAGATCCGGCTCGAATGGGATCGACGGTGCCCCGGCGACGACGCCTGTGGTGAGCACCTACCACGCGTTCGCCGGCGCACTGCTGCGCGAGCACGGGCTGCTGCTGGGCATCGAGCCCGACACCCGCCTGCTCACCGAGACCGGGCTGTGGCAGCTGGCATTCGACGTGGTCAGCGGTTACCCCGGGGAGCTGCACACCGACCGGGATCCCGCAGCGGTCACCGCGATGGTGGTGCGGCTGGCGGGGCAGCTGGCCGAGCACCTGGTGGACACCGACGCCCTGCGCCACACCCATCTGGAGTTGGAGCGGTTGGTGCACACCCTGCCGCCGGGCCCGCGCCAGCGTGCCGAACCCAACCAGTTGCTGCTGAAGATGCTCGACACCCAGACCGAACGTGCCGAACTGGTCCCGCTGATCGAGGCCCTACACCAGCGCATGCGCACGGAACGGGCAATGGATTTCGGCGCGCAGATGGCGACGGCCGCTCGACTGGCGCAGTCAAACGAGGCGGTCGGCGCCCGGTTGCGCGCCACCTACCGGGTGGTGCTGCTCGACGAGTACCAAGACACCGGGCACGCCCAGCGCATCGCCTTGTCGTCGCTGTTCGGCGGCGGTGCCGACGACGGCCTGGCGCTGACCGCGGTCGGGGACCCGATCCAGTCGATCTACGGCTGGCGCGGTGCCTCGGCGACCAACCTGCCCCGATTCGCCACCGACTTCCCGCTCTCCGACGGCAGCCCGGCGCCCACCCTGGAGCTGCGGACCAGCTGGCGCAACCCGCCAGAGGTGTTACACCTGGCCAACGAGATCTCCGCGGAGGCACGCCAGCGCTCGGTCGCGGTGCAACCGCTCCGGCCACGCCCGGCCGCGCCCCCCGGCGACGTGCGGGTCGCGCTGCTACCCGACGTGGTCACCGAAGACGAGTGGGTCGCCGAGGAATTGCAGCGGCGCTACCGGCAAGCCGAGGCCGACGGGGTGGCCCCGCCCACCACCGCGGTGCTGGTGCGGCGCAACGCCGACGCCGCGCCCCTGGCCGAGGCGATCCGTGCCCGCGGCCTCCCGGTGGAAGTGGTGGGTCTGGCCGGGCTGCTGTCGGTGCCGGAGGTGGCCGACCTGGTGGCGGTGTTGCGGCTGCTCCAAGAGCCGACCGCCGGCGCGGCGGCGATGCGCGTGCTGACTGGCCCGCGGTGGCGGCTCGGCGCCGCCGACCTGGCCGCGCTGTGGCGACGCGCCGCCGAGCTGGCCCGGCCCGATCAACCCAGTGCGCCGGTATCGGCCGCCGAGATCGCTGCCACGGCCGGGCCGGATTCCGAGACGCCGTGTCTGGCCGACGCGCTGGCCGATCCCGGACCGGCGGAGCGCTATTCGGCCGTCGGATACCGCCGCATCCTCGCCGTCGCCGAGGAACTGACCCTGCTGCGCGGCCATCTGTGGCATCCGCTGCCCGACCTGGTTGCCGAGGTACGCCGGGTGCTGGGCTTGGACTGCGAGATGCTCGCCGCGCAGCCGGTGGTGGCAACGGCGGTCGGCAACGAACAACTGGACGCCTTCGCCGACGTGGTGGCCGGTTATGCCGAGGGGGCAGGGGCCCGGGCCGCGCTGCCGGGTCTGCTGGGCTACCTCGATGCCGCCGCCGCGGTGGAGAACGGGTTGGCCCCCGCGGCACTGGCGGTCGCTGCCGACCGCGTCCAGATCCTCACCGTGCATGCCGCCAAGGGACTGGAGTGGCAGGTGGTCGCGATACCGCACCTGGTGGCGCGGGTTTTCCCGTCGACCGCGTCGCGACGCACCTGGCTCTCCGACGTCGGCGAGCTGCCGCCGCTGCTGCGCGGCGACCGCGCCGACTTGGGCGATCACGGCGTCCCGCTGCTCGATACCGATGCGGTCACCAACCGAAAGCAGCTGTCCGACACCATCTCTGAACATCAGCGCCGCTTGGACCAGCGGCGCGTCGACGAAGAGCGCAGGTTGCTCTACGTCGCCGTCACCCGCGCCGAGGACACCCTGCTGATCTCTGGCCACCACTGGGGGCACGGCGAGGCCAAGCCGCGCGGGCCGTCGGATTTCCTCGCCGAGATCAAGGCGGTGATCGACAGCGCAGCCGACGAGGGGACGCCCTGCGGGGTGGTCGAGCACTGGGTGCCGGCGCCGGCCGGCGGAGAGAAAAACCCGTTGTCCGACACCGCAACCGAAGGAGTATGGCCGGCTGACCCGCTGGGCGGCCGGCGCGGTGATGTCGAACGCGGCGCGGCACTGGTCGTCGCGGAACTGCAGGCCGGCGAACCCCAGACCGGCCAGCCCTCGGCCAGCGCGTGGGCCGCCGACGTGGACGCCTTGCTGGCCGAGCGCGCCACGGCCGCAACGCAGCAGACCCGCGCCCTGCCCAACCAGCTCTCGGTGAGCGGCCTGGTCGAGTTGAGCCGCGACCCCGCCGGCGCGGGGCAGCGTCTGAGCCGCCGGCTACCGGCCAGGCCAGACCCGCATGCATTGTTGGGCAATGCATTTCACGACTGGGTTCAGCGGCTCTATGGGGCCGAGCGACTCTTCGAGCTCGAAGATCTGCCCGGCGCGGCCGACGCTGACACCGCCCGCGCCGATGCGCAGGAGCTGGCCCGTCTGCAGGCCGCGTTCCTGGAATCGCCATGGGCCGCCCGTACTCCCACCGCCGTCGAGGTGCCGTTCGAGATGGCCATCGGCAGCCGGGTGGTGCGCGGCCGGATCGACGCGGTGTTCGCCGAGCGCGACGGCAGCGTCACCGTGGTGGACTGGAAGACCGGGGCGCCCCCCGACGGACCCGAGGCGCGCCGGCACGCCGCCGTCCAGCTCGGCGTTTACCGGCTGGCCTGGGCCGCATTGACCGGCTGCCTGCCCGCACAGGTGCACGCCGCCTTCCACTACGTGCGGTCCGGCACCACCGTCGTCGCTGAGGAGCTGCCCGAACTGGCTGACCTGGCCGCGCTGCTCAACACCTGACGACGGGTGTGGTTACAGTGGGTCCGTGCGTCAGGCTGACCGATGACCGCCCGTCGTGGCAGGAGCTAGCTGGCGGCGGTTGCGGCGTCTGGACGAGACGCTGACCGCCCAACCCAGTTATGCGCTCGTCGGCGTGCTGCGCATGCCACACGGACAGTCCAGTCCCGGCCGCACCGTCTACCGCCGAAGCCTGATCGCACTGGCGGCACTGCTGGTGTCCACGCTGTTCGTCTACGTCGACCGTGACGGCTACCAGGACGTGCAAGGCGACCGGTTGAGCTTCCTGGACTGCCTTTACTACTCGGCGGTGACGCTGTCGACCACCGGATACGGCGACATCACGCCGGTCACCGAGTTCGCCCGCATGATCAACGTGCTGGTCATCACCCCGTTGCGGATCGCCTTCCTGATCTTGCTGGTCGGAACGACCGTCGAGGCGTTCACCGAGACGTCCCAGCAGGCGTTTCGCATTCAGCGTTGGAGGAAGAGAGTGAAAGACCACACCATCGTCATCGGGTACGGAACCAAGGGCAAGACCGCGATCGCGGCGATGCTCGGCGACGACGAGACCACCCCGAGCGACATCGTCGTGGTGGACAACGACCGAGCCGTGCTCGAACGGGCGAAGACCGCCGGGCTGGTGACCGTCGACGGTGATGCGACCCGCTCGGATGTGCTGCGGCTGGCCAGCGCTCAGCGCGCGTCGGCGATCGTGGTGGCCACCGGCTCCGACGCCACCGCCGCACTGGTCACCTTGACCGCCCGCGAGATCGCGCCGCAGGCCACCATCGTGGCGTCCATCCGGGAAGCCGAGAACCAGCATCTGCTGGAACAGTCCGGTGCCAACTCCGTCGTGGTGTCCTCGGAGACCGCCGGACGGTTGCTCGGCATCGCCACCACCACGCCCCGGGTTGTCGAGATCATCGAGGACTTGCTCACCCCCGACGCCGGCTATGCCATCGCTGAACGTGAGGTGGAACAACAGGAAGTCGGCGGATCGGCCAAGCATCTCAATGAGATAGTCCTGGCCCTGGTGCGCGAGGGCCGGCTGCTGCGACTGGATGCACCGGAGGTCGATGTGATCGAGGTCGGCGACCGGCTGCTTTACGTGCGTACGGTGACCAACTAATGACGATCGCGGCGCGTCGGCACGGGGAGGAATGATGGGCAACTTCCAGCTGCGCCAGGTGCCCCTGCTGTCGCGGGTCGGGGCGGATCGAGCCGATCAGTTGCGCACTGACACGGACGCGGCCGTCGCCGGCTGGTCATCGGCAGCGCTGCTGCGCGTCGATCCCCGTAACCAGGTATTGGTCGCCGGCGGCAAGGTGGTGCTGCACGAGGCCGGCGAACTGGGCGAAACACCGCCCCCGGATGCGGTGTTCCTGGGCCGTGTCGAGGACGGTCGGCACGTCTGGGCGGTCCGCGGCGCGCTGCAGGCCCCGAGCAGCGCCGACGTCTCGGTGGTGGACATCCGTGCCACCGGCGACGTCTTCGACGACGTCAGCGCCCAGTTGGTGTCGTCGGCCATCGCGCTGCTGAATTGGCATGACAACGCCAGGTTTTCGGCCGTCGACGGTACACCGACCAAGCCGGTGCGCGGCGGCTGGGCGCGCGCCAACCCGGCCACCGGTGTGGAGGAGTTCCCGCGCATCGACCCGGCAGTGATCTGCCTGGTGCACGACGGCGGCGACCGGGTGGTGCTGGCCCGTCAGCACAACTGGCCGGTCCGGATGTTCTCGCTGCTGGCCGGGTTCGTCGAAGCCGGCGAGTCGTTCGAGACCTGTGTGATCCGCGAGGTCCACGAAGAGGTGGGGCTGGCCGTGCGTGACGTGACCTATCTCGGCAGTCAGCCGTGGCCGTTCCCGCGCTCGCTGATGGTCGGCTTCCACGCCGTCGCCGACCCGGGGCAGACATTCGTGTTCAGCGACGGTGAGATCACCGAGGCGAACTGGTTCACCCGCGAGGAAGTGCGGGCTGCGCTGTCCGCCGGGGCGTGGAACCGCGGCGACCCGGATGCCAAACTGCTGCTGCCCGGCTCGATCTCGATCGCCCGGACGATCATCGAGTCCTGGGCCGAATCGAGCTGACGGCGCTACCCGCCGAGCCGCTCCAGCTTCGCCTTGACCTCACGCCCGGTGGGGTTCGTCAGCGTCGAGCCGTCGGCGAAACGCAGCGTCGGCACCGTGCGGTTGCCGCCGTTGGCTGAGCTGACGAACTCAGCAGCGGTGGGGTCCAGCTCGATGTCGATCTCTTCGTAGTCGATCTCGAGCTTCTTCAACGACGCTTTGAGCTGCCGACAGTAGCCGCACCACTGGGTCGTGTACATGACGAGCTGGTTCATAACTCCCCAAACCTAGTAGGTCGCCCGATGATTCCCGAATCGGCGTCTGGGCCCGTCGGGGGTGCCTGCCAAGATGGACGCCATGGATGCGCTCATCGCCGGGCTGGACGAGGAGCAGCGTGCTGCGGTACTGGCGCCGCGCGGCCCGGTGTGCGTGCTCGCCGGCGCAGGGACCGGCAAGACCCGCACCATCACCCACCGGATCGCCCAGCTGGTGGCGGCCGGTCATGTTGCGCCCGGGCAGGTGCTGGCGGTGACGTTCACCCAGCGTGCGGCCGGGGAGATGCGCTCGCGGCTACGCGCATTGGGTTCAGCGGCCGGCGCGGGTGCTGCCGCCGGAGTAGGCGCGGTGCAGGCGCTGACGTTCCACGCCGCCGCGCGCCGGCAGCTGCGCTACTTCTGGCCGCGGGTGGTCGGCGACACCGCCTGGGAACTGCTGGACCGCAAGTTCGGGGTGGTCGCGCGGGCCGCCGGCCATGCCGGGCTGCGGCTGAGCAACGATGACGTGCGCGACGTGTCCGGGGAGATCGAGTGGGCCAAGGCGTCCCTGATCGGGCCGGAGCAGTACCCGGAGGCGGCGGCAGCTGCCGGGCGCGACACCCCGATCGAGGCCGCCAAGCTCGCCGATGTCTACGCCGGCTACGAGGCGCTGAAGGCCCGCGGCGAAGTGGCGATGCTCGACTTCGACGATCTGCTGTTGCACACCGCCGCCGCGATCGAGAACGACGCGGCGGTGGCCGCCGAGTTCCGGGACCGCTACCGCTGCTTCGTGGTCGACGAATACCAGGACGTCACCCCGCTGCAGCAGCGGGTGCTGACGGCCTGGCTGGGCCAGCGCGACGATTTGACCGTGGTCGGCGACGCCAACCAGACCATCTACTCGTTCACCGGCGCCTCGCCGCGCTATCTGCTGGACTTCACCCGCCGGTTCCCCGACGCCGCCCTGGTGCGCCTGGAGCGGGACTACCGGTCCACGCCCGAGGTGGTGTCGTTGGCCAACCGGGTGATCGCCGCCGCACGTGGGCGGGTGGCCGGCAGCAAGCTGAAGCTGATCGGCCAGCGCGAGTCCGGCCCGACGCCGATCTTCCGCGAGCATCCCGACGAGGTCGCCGAGGCCGCGGCAGTCGCCAAGTCCATCGCCCGGCTGATCCACGACGGCACCTCACCGGCCGAGATCGCCGTGCTGTACCGGATCAACGCACAGTCGGAGGTCTACGAGGACTGTCTCTTATACACAT
>NZ_JRMM01000003.1:0-77206 GCF_000972905.1 Mycobacterium sp. UM_Kg27 | reverse complement strand
CCCGCTGCGCCCGGCTCCGCCGCGCTTGCGATCGCCGTGCAGACGGCGGCGACCCGCTGCGCCCGGCTCCGCCGCGCTTGCGATCGCCGCGCAGACGGCGGGGACCCGCTGCGCCGCGCAGCTAAAGCTTGCGCAGCCGCAGCTTGTTGATGGAGTGATCGGCGTCCTTGCGCAGCACCAGGGTCGCTCGCGGCCGGGTGGGCAGGATGTTCTCGATCAGATTGGGCCGGTTGATCGAACGCCAGATGTCGCGCGCGGCGGCCACCGCCTGCTGGTCGTTCAGGGCCGCGTAGTGGTGGAAGTGCGAGTCGGGGTTGGCGAACGAGGTAGAGCGCATCGCCAGGAAGCGCGAGACATACCAGTGCTCGATGTCCTCCACCCGGGCGTCGACGTACAGCGAGAAGTCGAACAGATCAGAGATCATCAGCGTCGGCCCGGTCTGCAGCACGTTGAGACCTTCGAGGATCAAGATGTCGGGGTGGCGGACCACCTGCTTGGCGCTGGGCACGATGTCGTAACTCATGTGTGAGTAGACCGGCGCGCACACGTAGTCGGCACCGGACTTCACCGAGGTGACAAACCGCATCAGTGCGCGGCGGTTGTAGCTTTCCGGGAACCCCTTGCGGTGCATCAGGTTCCGGCGCTGCAACTCGTGATTGGGGTAGAGGAACCCGTCGGTGGTGACCAGGTCCACCCGCGGGTGGTGGTCCCAGCGCGCCAGCAGCGCCTGCAACACACGGGCCGTCGTCGACTTACCCACCGCCACGCTGCCCGCCACCCCGATGACGAAGGGCACCGGCCGATCGGGATTCTGGTCGTTCTCGGCACCCAGGAATTCCGCGGTGGCGGCGAAGAGCTGTTGTCGGGCCGCGACCTGCAGGTGCAACAGACGCGCGAGGGGCAGATAGACCTCTTCGACCTCCAGCAGGTCGACCTGCTCGCCGAGGCCGCGCAGTGCGACGACTTCTTCTTCGGTGAGCGGCATCGGCGTAGACATACGCAGTGTCC
The DNA here is from genome assembly GCF_000972905.1 of Mycobacterium sp. UM_Kg27. Taxonomy (NCBI): domain Bacteria; kingdom Bacillati; phylum Actinomycetota; class Actinomycetes; order Mycobacteriales; family Mycobacteriaceae; genus Mycobacterium; species Mycobacterium sp. UM_Kg27. The sequence continues at coordinate 76,198 of NZ_JRMM01000003.1, read as the reverse complement.
GCCATTGACGTCGGTCGAACTCCACGTAGGGAGTCGGCTCGCTAAGCCGCCGCATGACCATACAGTCTTGCAGGAGCCGCGACGGTTAGCCTGATCGGGTATGGAGCCCGCCGAATTGATCCGTGAGTACCTGTTGCTCGGTCTGCGCTTTGACCGCATCGAGCAGGGTTACGTCGACGCCTTCACCGGCGACCCCGAGCTGCAGCGGCTTGTCGCGAACGAGCCGAGGCCCAACCCGTCCGACCTGGCCCGCCAGGCCGAGAAACTGGTCGCGGCACTGCCCGGCGGTCTCGATCCGGCGCGCGCCGAGTACCTGCGGGTGCATCTGCGGGCGCTGGCGTGCGCCGGGCGCAAGTTCGCCGGGGAGCAGGTCGGCTTCGTCGAGGAGGCAAGCGCCTACTTTGACCTGCCGGTCATCGTCAAGGGCGACACCGACCGTTATCGCCACGCCCACGCCCGGCTGGATGAAGCGCTGGGCGGCACAGGCCCGCTGGCCGAGCGGATGGCCGCGCACCGGCGGGCCGAGGAGATTCCGCCGGAGCGGTTGGAAGCGGCCATCCACGCCTTCTCATCGGCACTGCGCGACCGGGTGCGGGTGGACTTCCCGCTGCCGGAGTCCGAGACCATCACCTACGAGGTGGTCACCGACAAGCCGTGGTCGGGATTCAACTACTACCGCGGCGACTACCGCTCCACGGTGGCGGTCAACGCAGATCTCAAACAGTTGACGTCGAACCTGCCGCGGCTGGTGGCCCACGAGTCCTACCCGGGCCATCACACCGAACACTGCCGCAAAGAGGCCGGACTGGTCGAGCAGCTCGGCCAGGCCGAGCAGACCATCTTCCTGGTCAACACTCCGCAGTGCCTGATGGCCGAGGGCCTGGCCGACTTGGCGCTATATGCCGCGGTCGGGCCGGGCTGGGGCGCTTGGGCCGCCGAGATCTACGCCGACCTCGGTCTGCAGTTCGACGGTGTGCGGGCTGAAGCGATCTCCGAGGCGGCCGCGGCGCTGGCCGACGTCCGCCAGGATGCGGCGCTGATGCTGCATGACGAGCATCGCGATGCCGACGAGGTGGCCGACTACCTGCGCCGGTGGTTGCTGGTCACCGATGACCGGGCCCGCCAGACGCTGCGGTTCCTGTCCTCGCCGCTGTGGCGGGCCTACACCTCGACCTACGTGGAGGGCTACCGGCTGCTGCGGGGCTGGCTGGACGCCGCGCCCCCCGGGGTGAGCCTCACCGAGCGGTTCCGCCGGCTGCTCGACGAACCGTTGACCCCGTCGGCGTTGCGAGCCGACGGCGCCCCGGAGACCGGGCGGGGCGGGTGAGTGTGCGGTTTTACACAGCGGACCTCGTGATTTGCGGATAAATCCGCACAGTCGGCGCCAGGGGAGTGATGGCTGGCCTGCGGCAATCGAGTGAAGTTCCGCGTGCCAAACTGGAGGGCGTGACTGCCGCACCGAACACCCGCCCCGCGTCCACCATGTCGACCCCGCTGGCCGAACTCGACCCCGACATCGCCGAGCTGCTCGGCAAGGAACTGGGCCGTCAGCGCGACACGCTGGAGATGATCGCCTCGGAGAACTTCGTGCCGCGGGCGGTACTGCAGGCACAGGGCAGTGTGTTGACCAACAAGTACGCCGAGGGCCTGCCGGGCCGGCGCTACTACGGCGGGTGCGAGCACGTCGATGTGGTGGAGAACATCGCCCGCGACCGTGCCAAGGAACTGTTCGGCGCTGACTTCGCCAACGTCCAGCCGCATTCGGGTGCGCAGGCCAACGCCGCGGTGCTGCAGGCGCTGATGGAGCCCGGCGACCGCCTGCTGGGCCTGGACCTGGCCAACGGGGGACACCTGACCCACGGGATGCGGCTGAACTTCTCCGGCAAGCTCTACGAGAACGCCTTCTACGGCGTCGACCCTGTCACTCACCGCGTCGACATGGACGTGGTGCGCGCCCAGGCGCTGGAGTTCAAGCCGAAGGTGATCATCGCCGGCTGGTCGGCCTACCCGCGTGTCCTCGACTTCGCGGCGTTCCGGTCCATCGCCGACGAGGTCGGCGCGACGCTGTGGGTGGACATGGCGCACTTCGCCGGGCTGGTGGCCGCGGGGCTGCACCCCTCGCCGGTGCCGCACGCCCAGGTGGTGTCCACCACGGTGCACAAGACGCTCGGCGGCCCGCGGTCCGGTCTGATCGTCGGCCAGAAGGAATTCGCCAAGCAGATCAACTCGGCGGTCTTCCCGGGTCAGCAGGGCGGCCCGCTGATGCACGTCATCGCCGCCAAGGCCGTCGCGCTGAAGATCGCCGGCACCCCCGAATTCGCCGAGCGCCAGCAGCGGGTGCTCTCCGGCGCGAAGATCATCGCCGAGCGGCTGCTGGCCGCCGACGTAGCCAAGGCCGGCGTCTCGGTGGTCAGTGGCGGTACCGACGTGCACCTGGTGCTCGTCGACCTGCGGGACTCGCCGCTGGACGGCCAGATGGCTGAGGACCTGCTGCACGAGGTCGGCATCACCGTCAACCGCAACGCGGTCCCGAACGACCCGCGGCCGCCGATGGTCACCTCCGGGCTTCGGGTGGGCACTCCGGCGCTGGTCGCTCGTGGTTTCGGCGACGCCGAGTTCACCGAGGTCGCCGACGTGATCGCCACCGCGCTGGCGGACGGTTCAGCTGCGGACGTGCCGGCGCTGCGAGCGCGGGTTGCCAAGCTGGCGCAGGATTTCCCGCTGTACGAGGGCCTGGAGGACTGGAAGCTCGCCTGATCCGGGAACACGCCGCACCCCGAGTTGACAGGATAGTGTGAATTCGGGTTACAGTTACTTTCATGGCTGAACGTCCCGTTGCTAATGCACTGATCCGCGAGTTGGAACCGGTGGTTGACGCGAACTTGGTCCGCCACATCGACTCGGTGGACCCGTGGTACGCGCACGACTTCGTCCCGTTCGAGCAGGGCCAGAACTTCGCGTTTCTCGGCGGCAAGGACTGGGACCCGTCGCAGGTCACGCTGCCCAAGGTGATCACCGACGCCTGCGAGATCCTGCTTGTCGAGAAGGACAGCCTGGCCGGCTACCACCGTGAGCTGGTCGAGCACTTCATCCTCGAGGACAAGTGGGGACGCTGGATCGGCCGGTGGACCGCTGAGGAGCACCTGCACGCCATCGCGCTGCGTGAGTACCTCATCGTGACCCGGGAGATCGACCCCGATGAGAACGAGCGGGTGCGCATGGAGCACGTGCAGAAGGGCTACCGCGCCGACCGTTACAGCCAGGTCGAGACGCTGGTGTTCATGGCCTTCTACGAGCGTGCCTGCGCCGAGTTCTGCCGCAATCTGGCCGACAAGACCGAGGAGCCGGTGCTCAAGGGTCTGATCGGCCGGATTGCCGGTGACGAGGAGCGCCACGAGGAGTTCTTCGCAAATCTGGTCGCGCACTGCCTGGACTACGTGCACGACGAGACGGTGGCCGCGATCGTCGCCCGGTCCGCCGAGCTCAAGGTCGTCGGCGCCGACATCGATGCCTACGCCGACCGGCAGGCCGCAATCGCCGAGGCCGGCATCTTCGGACCCGACCAGTTGCGTCGGGTGATCTCCGACCGAATCAGCGCTTGGGGCTTGGCCGCCAACCCCGATCTGAAGCCGTTCGTCATCGGCTGAGAACTCCGGCGCGCCTGCGCAGCGCGCACGCGCCGACGGGGGTACCGTCGCAATCGATGGCTAGCCACACGCTTCGCTGTCTCATCGGCACCACCGGTCGTGATTACGACAGGACCGGCCCCGGTTCTGTGCCGTGCCCCCCGTCGAAATGTTCGCGCGGGGTCGCGCGTGCCCTCACCGCTGGAGCGCTTAGTGCCTGAAATCCGGACGTACGTGCTCGACACCTCCGTGCTGCTGTCGGACCCGTGGGCTTGCACCCGGTTCGCCGAACACGAGGTTGTCGTCCCACTGGTGGTAATCAGCGAGTTGGAGGCCAAGCGCCACCACCATGAGCTCGGCTGGTTCGCCCGCCAGGCGTTACGCATTTTCGACGACATGCGGCTAGAACATGGGCGGCTTGATCAGCCCATTCCCGTTGGGACGCAGGGCGGTACGTTGCACGTCGAGCTCAATCACAGCGATCCCGCGGTGTTGCCGACCGGGTTCCGCACCGACAGCAACGACTCCCGGATCCTGACCTGCGCGGCCAACTTGGCGGCCGAGGGGCGCCGGGTCACGTTGGTGAGCAAGGACATTCCGCTGCGGGTCAAGGCCGCCGCGCTGGGCCTGGCCGCCGACGAGTACCACGCCCAGGACGTCATCGTCTCCGGCTGGACCGGGATGGACGAGGTCGAGGCGTCTGTCGAGGACGTCGACGCGCTGTTCGACGACGGTGAGATCGACTTGGCTGTGGCTCGGGATCTGCCTTGCCACACCGGAATCCGGCTTCTCGCTGGTAGCTCGCATGCTCTGGGCCGGGTCAATGCCGCCAAGCGGGTGCAGCTGGTGCGTGGCGACCGGGAGGCGTTCGGCCTGCGCGGACGTTCCGCCGAGCAGCGGGTGGCGCTGGATCTGCTGCTCGACGAATCGGTGGGCATCGTCTCCCTGGGTGGTAAGGCCGGCACCGGCAAGTCCGCGCTGGCGCTGTGCGCCGGCCTGGAAGCCGTTCTGGAGCGGCGCACCCAGCGCAAGGTGGTGGTGTTCCGCCCGCTGTACGCCGTCGGTGGACAGGAACTGGGCTACCTGCCCGGCAGCGAGAGCGACAAGATGGGCCCCTGGGCCCAGGCGGTGTTCGACACCCTCGAGGGTCTGGCCAGCCCGGCGGTGCTCGAAGAGGTGCTGTCGCGCGGCATGCTCGAGGTCCTGCCGCTGACGCACATCCGGGGCCGGTCGCTGCACGACTCCTTCGTGATCGTCGACGAAGCGCAATCACTGGAGCGCAACGTGCTGCTGACCGTGCTGTCGCGGCTGGGCACCGGCTCGCGGGTGGTGCTCACCCACGACGTCGCGCAGCGCGACAACCTGCGGGTCGGTCGGCACGACGGCATCGCCGCGGTGATCGAGAAGCTCAAGGGCCACCCGCTGTTCGCGCACATCACCCTGCTGCGCAGCGAACGCTCGCCGATCGCGGCCCTGGTCACCGAGATGCTCGAGGAGATCAGCGGACCCGACCTGGGCTGAGCCCCCGGTAGGCTGCCGGGGTGGCAAAACCCTGGCATGTCGGTGTTGTTGCGATGGCCGTTGCGGTGCTCGGCGCCTGCACCAGCCATGTCCACGAGGCGTCAGCCGAACCGGTGGACTGCGCCGTGGACAAGTGTGTGGCGCTGACCTTCGACGACGGTCCCTCGCCCTACACCGACCGGCTGTTGGGCATCTTGAACGACGCCGGTGCGCGCTCCACGTTCTTTTTGATCGGCAACAAGGTGGCGGCCGACCCGGCGGGCGCCAAGCGGATCGCCGACGCCGGGATGGAGATCGGCAGTCACACCTGGGAACACCCGAACATGACCACGATCCCGGCTGCGGATGTGCCCGCGCAGTTCTCCAAGGCCACCGACGCGATCCGCGCCGCCACCGGGGTCACGCCGACGTTGTGGCGCCCACCCGGCGGGCTCACCGACGCGGCGGTCAACGCGCGGGCCGCCGAGGCCGGACAGGCCGCGATCCTGTGGGACGTCATCCCGTTCGACTGGATCAACGACGCCGACACCAATGCCACCCGCTACATGCTGATGACCCAGATCAAGCCCGGCTCGGTGGTGCTGTTCCACGACACCTACTCGTCCACGGTGGATCTGGTCTACCAGTTCCTGCCGGTGCTCAAAGCCAATGGCTACCACGTGGTGACGGTCAGCCAGCTGCTCGGCCCGCGCGCGCCGGGCAGTGTGTATGGCAGCCGGGACAACGGTCCGCCCGTCAACGAGCTGCAGGACATCCCGCCCGCGGACATTCCGGGGCTGCCGGCCACGCCGTCGCCACCGCCGATGCCGAACCTCCCGATCACCGACATTGCCGGGGCGAATTCCGGGGGCCCCAACAACGGGGCGTGAGGCGGGCGCTACGGCCCTTCTGGGGGCGCCAGAGACATCAATGCCTTGTCGTACTCGTGTCTTTCCGGCAGTACGGGAGCGCTGAGTGCGCGAAACCGCGCCGCCAGTAGCTCAGCCAGTGTCCTGAGCTTCATGTTTGTTCGCTGGGAAAGCCAGCGCAGCAACTCGAACGAAGCAGCGTCTTCGAGTCCATAGACCACAGCGAGCATGCCTTTGGCCTGCTCGATCACGGCTCGCTGGTCCACAATGGCGCCAACATCTTCTGAGATGCGGTCCTGATATGCCGCTGCGGCGGGGGTGACATCGATATAGAAACCCTCGGTGCCGACCACTGCGCCCCGGTCGTCGCGCATCAGGTCGCCGACCACAGTGATCTGGTGGGTGCGACCTGCGGTGTCGATCATGCGGTGACGGGTGCTGAAGGCAGCCCGCGTGCGGCGGGTGTCCTCCAGTGCGCCGAAGACGTGATCGACATCGTCGGGGTGCTTGTGCGACAACACCTGCGCCGTTGTGGGGTTCGGCATCTCGCCGGGTGCGTAGCCGTGCATCTGCTGCACTTCCGGTGACCATTCCCAGCGCTCTTGGTCGATGAAGAACTGGAATCGGCCGACGGTATGCGCCTGGCCGCCCGTGAGTGCTTGGTCGAGTTCGGAGTCGTGTTCCGTACCGCCTAAACCATCCGGCTGCATAAGTCGAAGAATAATTCCCGGGGGCCCGGGCGGCGACACATTGTGGCCGTGATGACGTTGTCACGCCACGGTTATTGACACGTTGACACAAAAAACTATTCTTTGTGTCAAGCGAGCCGAGGAGGCCACAGATGACGGCAGTGACCAGTCGCGTCACCAGCATTGCCCCTGCCGCTCGGGTTCGGCCCGAGGTGATGGCCCAGTTCCGCAGGCATTCGGGCAGCGTGCTGTCCGGCTTGTTCGGCGCGGCGGCGTTCGACGAGGTGGCATTGGTGCCGGTGGCAGCCGCGGTGGACAAGACCGGGCGTTTTGAACGCAACTTCACCGACCGCGCCATTCGGAGCGGATTCTCTGCCCTGCTTGCCATCTGGGGAGACGCCGAGGACCGCGCCGCCGAAGGTGATCGCCTCAAGCGGTTGCACCGTGACGTGCACGGCCACGGCAAAGGCGACTTCGCCGACGTCCGCTACAGCGCGCTGAACCCACGGCTGTGGAACTGGATCGCGATCAGCGGCATGTTCGTCACCCTCAATTCGTTCACCCCGGTCACCGGCATCAATTGGAACGACGCCGAGCGGGAGGCTGCCTACCAGCAACTGGTCGAGGCATTCCGCGCCCTCGAGTTGCCCGGCAAGGCCGGCAAGTTCCCTGCGACCTACGCCGAGGCTGCCGAGTACTACGACCAGACGGTGCAGAGCGACCTGGCGGCCAACCCGTTCTTGGACCGGGTCACCGCCGGCCTGGGCAAGCTGCCGCTGCCGTCGGCGCTGCCCGCCCCGGTGCGTGCCGCGGCGGGTCCGCTGTGGTCGGTGGTCAGCGCGGGGGCCGGTCGGGTGGTGAAGATCTGTTCGTTCGGGATCATGCATCCCGGGGTCCGGGACCTGACCGGCTTCCGGTGGCAGCCGCACCACGACGTCGAATTCAACTTCTACACTCAGCTGCTGCAGATGGCGTGGCGGGTGTTGCCCGATCGCGTGGTGCTGGTGCCGCTGGCGTACAACCGTCTGCAGTACGAGAAGCTGGTGAAGATGCACCGCTCGGTCGCGCTGGAATCCTTTGCCCCGCCCGGCTGCCCGATGGGATGACACCGGTGCCGATGACATCGCGACGCAGTACCGCAAGCCCCGCCGAGCAAGAGGCGGCCATCCTCAAAGCGGCTGCCGAGGAAGTCGGGTTGGTCGGTGTGGGCCGCGCCAGCCTTGACGTCATCGCCCGCCAGGCGGGCATCAGTCGCAGCACTTTGTACCGGCGATTTCCGACTCGCGACGCACTGATCACCGAGCTCGGCCGCCGGGCCTTCGACAGCGCGATGCTTCAGCTGCGCACGGTCGCGGTGGACTCCGGGCCGAAAAACGCTGCGGTTGCGGCGTTTCGTGCCGGGTTGCGGCTACTCACCACCGACCCCGTCGTGCGGAAGCTGCTTCGGCTTGATGCCGGTGTAGCGACGATGGCCGGGGTGTACCAGGAGGCCGAAGCGTTTCTGACCAACGCGTCCATGGCGATGGCCAAGGCACTGCGTGCCGCCGGGGCCAGAATGCCCGACGCCGACCTGGTGGCTGCCGCCGACTTGCATGTGCGCCTGGCCGCGTCCATCGCCCAGGTGCCGACGCCGGTGCTTGACCCGGCCGACGACCAGGCGGTCAGCGCCTATGCGAAGAGGTTTCTGGCACCGCTGGTCTGGTAGGCGCGGAACCCAGCCGGAGAACGACCGCGGCCGAGGCCAGGGAGAACGCCCCGACCACCCACAGTGCCGCTTTGCCGTCGCCGGTCAGATCGGTCAGCCAACCCGTGACGTAGGGACCACCGAAACCGCTGATATTGCCCAGCGAGTTGATCAAGGCGATGCCACCGGCGGCCGCCGTCCCGGTGAGGAACGTCGAGGGCAGCGCCCAGAAGACCGGCATGGCGCACATGATCGAACACGTCGTCACAGTGATCGCGACCATCGCCAGATACGGGTTGGCCATATACAGTGCCGCCGGAATAGACACTCCGCCGGCGATCGCGGGGAGCGCCACGTGCCAGACGCGCTCGCCCGTCCGGTCGGCGTGGCGAGCCCAGGGCACCATCACGACCGCTGCGATGGCGTAGGGAATGGCGGTCACCAGACCGCGCCCGATGATGCTCAGGTGGCTGCCGTACTGCTGCTGAAACCCCGAGATGATGGTCGGCAGGAAGAACCCAACGGCGTACAGCCCATAGACGATCCCGAAGTAGATGAACGCCAGGCCCAGGATTCTGGGGTGGCTGAGCGCCTTGCGCAGCGGCCAGTGCTGACCGGCCTCGGCCGTCGCACGCTCGTCAGCCAAGGTCGATTCCAGCCATTGCCGCTCGTCGGCGTCGAGCCAATCGGCTTGGGCCGGGCGATCGGTCAGGTACAGCCAGCAGACGAACGCCAGCACAATGGCCGGCAGCCCCTCGACAAGGAACATGAAGCGCCACCCGGCCAAGCCGAAAACACCGTGGCCCCAATCGATGACGAGTGCGGACAGGGTGGAGCCGATGGCCGTCGACACCGGCACCGACACCATGAACAGCGAAACCGCCCGGGATCGGTGCTTCTCCGGGAACCAGAACGTGAGGTACAGGATGATGCCCGGGAAGAAGCCGGCTTCGGCTACGCCCAGCAGGAACCGCAGTGCGATAAGCGTAGCCGCGTTGGGCGCGAAAGAGATTGCGGTGCTGACGATTCCCCAGGTCAACATGATGCGGGCCAGCCAGCGTCGACCACCGAACTTTTGCAGCGCGATGTTGCTGGGTATCTCCAGCAATAGGTAGCCGAAGAAGAAGATCCCCGATGCGAACCCGAACGTGGTGGCGGTCAGGCCGAGTTCGGCGTTCATCCCGTTGGGCCCGGCGAAGCCGATATTGACCCGGTCCAGGTAGTTGACGAAGAACAGCAGCGCCAGGAACGGGATGAGCCGACGAGAGACTTTCGCCAGTGTCGCCCGGCCCAGCGCAGCCAGAGCGGGGTCAGGGTTCATCCGCGGCTTTGGCGGATCAGTCCTTCACCTTGGCCATGGCCAGCACGTCGAGGCGGCGGTCCAGCTCGGCCTCGGACAGCTTGTCGCCGATCAGGCCGCGGTCGATCACCGTCTGGCGGATGGTCTTGCGCTCCTTGAGGGCCTGCTTGGCCACCGCGGCGGCCTCTTCGTAGCCGATCGCGGAGTTCAGCGGCGTCACGATCGACGGGCTGGACTCGGCCAGTTCGCGCAGGTGCTCCTCGTTGGCGACCAGCCCGACGATGCAGCGCTCCGCGAACAGGCGCGAGACGTTGGACAGCAGCGTGAAGGACTCCAGCATGTTGCGGGCCATCATCGGGATGTAGACGTTGAGCTCGAAGGCGCCGTTTCCGCCGCCCCAGGCGATGGCCGCGTCGTTGCCGATCACCTGCGCCGCCACCTGGGTGACCGCTTCGGGTAGAACGGGGTTCACCTTGCCCGGCATGATCGAGCTGCCCGGCTGCAGGTCGGGCAGCTGAATCTCGGCCAGGCCGGTCAGCGGACCCGAACCCATCCAGCGGATGTCGTTGGCGATCTTGGTCAGCGAGACCGCGATGGTGCGCAGTGCACCGGATGCCTCGACCAGGCCGTCGCGCGCGGCCTGGGCCTCGAACGAGTTGGCCGCGGTCCGCAACTCGGTGATGCCGGTCTCGGCGACCAGCACCTCGACCACCTTGGCGCCGAAGCCGTCCGGGGCGTTCAGTCCGGTGCCGACGGCGGTGCCGCCGATGGCCAGCTCACCGAGCCTCGGAAGGCACCCGCGCACCCTTTCCATGCCCGCCTCTATCTGGCGGGCGTAGCCGGAGAACTCCTGACCCAGGGTGACCGGGACGGCATCCATCAGGTGGGTACGGCCCGACTTCACCACGGTGCGCCACTGCGCGGCCTTGGCGGCCAGCGCGTCGTGCAGCACCTGCAGCGACGGAATCAGGTGGCGCACTGCGGCTTCGGTGGCCGCGATGTGGGTGGCGGTCGGGAAGGTGTCGTTGGACGACTGCGACATGTTCACGTCGTCGTTGGGGTGTACCGTCACGCCATTGGCGGCGGCGATCGAAGCGATCACCTCATTGGTGTTCATGTTCGAGCTGGTGCCCGAGCCGGTCTGGAACACGTCGATGGGGAACTGGTCGTCGTGCTTGCCGTCGGCGATCTCGGCGGCAGCGGCCTTGATGGCGGCGGCCTTCTCCGGGGCCAGCAGACCCAGGTCGGCGTTCACCTGCGCACACGCGCTCTTGAGCAGGCCCAGCGCCCGGATCTGGGTGCGTTCCAGGCCGCGCCCGGAAATCGGGAAGTTCTCCACCGCGCGCTGGGTCTGGGCGCGCCACAACGCGGTCACCGGCACCCGGACCTCGCCCATGGTGTCGTGTTCGATGCGGTATTCGATCTCGCTCATAGCTGTTAGGTCCTCGCTTGACGGTCAGGGCAGGGGGTAGGCGGCGTGGGAGTCGCCGGTGAAGTCGACGGCCGAGTACTCGTTGAGCTTCGACAGCCGGTGATAGGCCTCGATCATCCGGACGGTGCCGGACTTGGAGCGCATCACGATCGACTGGGTGGTGCAGCCGCCGGGGTAGTAGCGAACCCCCTTGAGAAGGTCGCCGTCGGTGACGCCGGTGGCACAGAAGAAGACGTTCTCGCCGGAGACCAGATCCTCGGTGGTCAGCACCGCGTCCAGGTCGTAGCCGGCGTCGATGGCCTTTTGTCGTTCGGCGTCATCGGTGGGCGCCAGCTGGGCCTGGATCGCTCCGCCCATACAGCGGATTGCTGCGGCGGCGATGATGCCCTCGGGGGTGCCGCCGATCCCGGCAAGCATGTCGGTGCCCGAGTCGGGCCGGCACGCCGAGATGGCGCCGGCGACGTCGCCGTCGGTGATCAGCCGGATGCGGGCGCCGGTGGCCCGTGCGTCGGCGATCAGCTGGGCGTGCCGGGGCCGGTCCAGGATGCACACCGTCATGTCCCGAGCGGACAGTCCCTTGACCTTGGCCACCGCGGCAATGTTGTCCGCGATCGGCTTGGTGATGTCCAGGACGTCAGCGGCCTCGGGGCCAACGGCGATCTTGTTCATGTAGAACACCGCCGACGGGTCGAACATCGCGCCGCGCTCGGCCACCGCCAGCACCGAGATCGCATTCGGCATGCCCTTGCTCATCAGGGTGGTGCCGTCGACCGGGTCGACGGCGAAGTCGCAGTCGGGGCCGTCGCCGTTGCCCACCTCTTCGCCGTTGTAGAGCATCGGCGCGTGGTCCTTCTCGCCCTCGCCGATCACCACGACGCCGCGCATGGACACCGAGTTCACCAGTTCGCGCATCGCGTCGACGGCGGCGCCGTCGCCGCCCTCCTTGTCTCCGCGTCCCACCCAGCGGCCGGATGCCATGGCACCGGCCTCGGTCACCCGCACCAGCTCCAAGGCCAGGTTGCGGTCTGGGGCTTCGCGTCGCGTGGGTCCCGTCATGCCAGTCACGGCTGTTGATTCTCCCAGAGCCGGATCCGCACTGTTGAGCTGGGATACTGGCTCCCGTGACCAACGAGCCCCAGCCGGCGCCCAAGCCTGCCAAACCACGTATTTTGCAGGACTGGCGCGACATGTTCTGGTCGATCGTGCCGCTGGTTATAGCCTGCGTTGCGCTGGCCGGTCTGGCCGGGACGTGCGCTTTTCGGCCGGGCGGGATCACCGCCGGGCCGGTGCCGTCCTACGACGCCGCCGCGGCGCTCAAGGCCGATGCGCAGACCCTGGGCTTCCCGGTCCGATTGCCGCAGCTTCCTGAGGGCTGGCAGCCCAACTCCGGCACCCGCGGCAGCATCACCGACGGGCGCAGCGACGCTGACGGACAGCGGCTGCGCGCGGTCACCTCGCGGGTGGGCTACGTCAGCCCGACCGGGATGTACGTCAGCCTGACCCAGAGCAACGCCGACGAGGTCCCGCTGGTCGCCTCCATCAGCCCCGGACTGCGCCCGACCGGGAGCGAAGACGTCGACGGCACCCGCTGGGTGGTGTACCAGGGCGACGGAGACCCGGTCTGGACCACCCGGTTGGCCGGTAAGGCCGGGGCGGCGCAGCTGGCGATCTCCGGCGCGGGCGGCCCGGAGCTGTTCCGGACGATGGCGGCGGCCGTGCAGTCGCAGCCGCCGCTGCCAGCGACCCGCTAACCGTCTGCGAGCAGTTCCTCGCTCGTCTCCTCGCCGGAGAACGCCGCCAGGTAGACGTCGATGGTGGTGACGATGATGATCATCAGCACCGGACCGATCACGATGCCCCAGAAGCCGAACATGGCGATCCCGGCGAAAACGGCGAGCAGCATCAGCGCCGAATTGAGCCGGGCGTCGCGCGGCACCAGCACCGGGCGCAGGAAGTTGTCGATGTTGGTCACCACGATCAGGTGGAAGAAGAACACGAACAGCCCGCCGATGACGTTGCCGAACAGCGCCATGCCGATGCCGAACGGCATGGTCACGATGCCCCCGCCGAGCGGGATGATCGACAGCGCGGTCAGCAGGATCGCGAAGATGAAGAACGCCTGGTGAAATCCGCCGATGTAGATGGAGGCGGCTCCGGCCACTCCCTGGCAGAACGCGATGACGAACTGCCCGCCGACCGTGCCGCGCACCATCGAGCCCATCTTGGCCAGGTAGAGATCGGTCACCTCGCCGCCGAGCGGATTGAGCCGGCGGATCAGGGTGTGCAGCTCCTCGCGGTGGGTCAGCAGCGCCAGGAACACGTACAAGAAGATGATCGCCGAGGTGACCGCGCCGACCACTCCACCGACGGCGCCCTGCAACACGTGCAGCAGCAGCTCGCCGCCCTTCTGCGCCACGTTCACCATGGCTCCGCGCAGCGTTTCCATGGTCACCTCGACGTGCACGAACGGCACCTTGGCCAGCGCGCCGTTGACGAACTTCAGCACCTTGTCGCCCAGCGCGTTGGGATCGGTGGCCTGCACCCATTCGGCGACCTCGCCAACAGTGCGGGAGATCTGCGCGACGGCCAGAAAGACCGATAGCCCGACCGGGACGATCACGGCGACCAGGGCCGCCAACAGGGTCCCGGTGGCCGCGAGTCCGGTGGACACCCGCCGGTTGAGTAGCCGGAACAACGGAGTGAACAGGTAGGCGCCGACTGCGGCCACCACGATCAGCACGAAGTAGGTGCGCAGGAAATAGGCGCCGAACATCAGCGCGATCACGGTGAAGACCGCCAGTGCCCGTCGTTGGGCGGGGGTGAATTCGTGGTTCATGGGCGTGGGTTACTCCATCTGTCGGCGATGGCCTGCCACGGATCGGCGAACCGCTGGCCGGTGCGGTGGTAGGGGGAGCGGGTGCGCAGCACGGCGCGGGCCAGGGGAGCGATCGCCCGCAGCAGGTAGCGCTGCGCGCCGGCTCCGGCCGCGATCTCGGCCAGCATGTCCGGCCAGGAGTGGTGCTGAAAGCCCAGGGCCTCCTGGGCGCGGCTGGAGTCCATCCAGTCGGTGTTGAACCAGCCCTCGTCGCGGCCGGGATCGCCGGGCAGGCCGGCGGGCAGACCATTGACCAACCCCATGGCAGCGGCCGTCGCCGGCGCGACGTCGCCCTGAACCTGCCGGTGCGAGTCGTCTCCGCCGATCAGCAGGGTTTCCCCGATCACGGGCGCGGTGGTGGCGGCGACGAACGCGGCTGCGACGTCACGCACATCGACGGTCTGAAGCCTGCCGTCGGTGGGCAGCAGCTGCTCGAAGTACAGGTTGTCGAGGTTCATGTAGGAACCCGGGTCGACGGTGAGCACCCCGCCCAACCGGAGGATGACCCAATCCAGTTGCGAGGCGCGCACCAACTGCTCGGCCTGCAGTTTCTGGTCGCCGTAGACGTCGGCGGGGTTGGTCGGGGTGTCGGCGGTCAGCACGCCAGAGACGGTGTGGGGGTTGCGCGACCCGTACACCGCGATGCTGGAGGCCTGCACGAATCGGGGTGACCTCCCCGGTTCGGTCGCGGCGGCGGCTGCCGCCAACAGATGCCCGGTGGCCTCCACGTTGACGTGGCGCGCCAGGTCACGGCGCGTGTAGATGAACGGTGGGATCACCGCGGCCAGGTGGATGATCGCCGCGGGCCGGACAGCGTCGACCAGGGCGGCCACTGCGGCCGAATCTGTCAGGTCGGCGTAGCGCACCTGCACCACCGGCGGCAGGGCAGTGGCCGCCTTGCGGTTGGCCGGGGTATCGAGATCGGTGGCGACGACGGTGCGGCCGTCGGCCGCCAGCTGCCGTACCACCGCCGAACCGACCAGCCCGAAAGCGCCGGTGACGAGGACCGTGTCCATGAGACCTTTCGATTGGAAGTGTTCTCGCGATTTTGCAATACGCAGCTGGTCAGAGTGGATGAGTTTATTCTTTTCCGGTCGGATGAAATTCCGGATCGGCGGCGTAGCGATGAGCGCGACAATCATGTGCCGGACGTGCGGCAGGCACCGCTTGGGGCCGCGCGCGTCGACGCCGGGGCGGCGATGACATGACCACCTGCGCCTCGTGTACCACCGAATTGCCGCTGAACGCCAAGTTCTGTTTCGAATGTGGCGCCGCTGTCGCGGCGCCCGCGCCGGCCGAATACAAGCAAGTCACGGTCTTGTTCGCCGACGTGGTCCATTCGATGGACATCGCCGCCGCGGTGGGCCCGGAACGGTTGCGCGAGATCATGACCGAGCTGTTCAACCGGTGCGAAGAGGTGGTACGGCGGTACGGCGGGCGGGTGGAGAAGTTCATCGGCGATGCCGTGATGGCGGTGTTCGGTGCGCCGGTGGCGTTGGAGGATCACGCTTTTCGGGCATGTCTGGCGGCGTTGGAGATTCAGCGGGTGAACGCCGCGACCGGCGACGGTGGGGTGCAGCTACGAGTCGGCCTGAACTCGGGCGAGGTTGTTGCAGGCGAGATCGGTTCGGGGCCAGGCAGCTATACCGCGATGGGTGAGCAGGTCGGGCGGGCGCAGCGGATGGAGTCGGTCGCGCCGGCAGGTGGGGTCTTACTCAGCGATTCGACCGCGCGTCTGGCCGGGGGCTGGGTGGTACTGGCGGACCCGGAGTGGGTCCAAATCAAGGGTGCGACAGAACCGGTGCGGGCGCATCGGTTGCTGGGGGTGTCGCCGGAGCATCGGCATGCCGCTCGACAAGATCCGTCATTGGTGGGTCGCGACTGGGAGATGGGCGCACTGAACGGCATTCTCGAGCAGGCGATCAGCGGTACTGGCTGCGTGATCGGTGTTGTGGGGCCACCCGGAATAGGGAAGAGCCGCATGGCCCGCGAGATCAGCGCCGCCGCGCAGGGCCGGGGCGTGGAGGTGTTCGCCGCCTACTGCGAGTCGCACGCCGCCGATGTCCCGTTCCACGCGGTGACCGGGCTGCTTGTCACCGCACTCGGGATCAGCGGACTCGACGACGCGGCGGCTCGTGCGCGAATCATGGGGCGCGCGCCAGATGCCGATCCGCAGGATCTGCTCCTCCTCCACGATCTGCTCGGGATTCGGGACGACAGCGTTGATCTGGCTGCGATCGATCCCGATGCGCGGCGCCGCCGGCTGACGCGGCTGGTCAATAAAGTCTCGACGGAACGGCAGGACCCGGTCGTCTACGTCATCGAGGACGTGCATTGGATCGATGAGGTCAGCGAACTGTTGCTGGCGGACTTTCTCTCCGTGATCCCGCAGACCGCATCACTGGTGGTTATCACCTACCGACCTGAATACCACGGCGCTCTGGCCCGTACACTGAACTCGCAGACCATCGCCCTGGCACCGTTGAATGCGTCCCAGTCCGCAACGCTGGCAACCGAATTACTCGGCTCGAACCCGTCGGTGTCCGCGTTGTGCGGGCGGATCGTCGAGCGGGCGGCAGGAAATCCGTTCTTCGCCGAGGAGATCGTGCGGGACCTGGCCGAGCGCGGGGTGCTCAGCGGTTCTCGCGGCGGCTATGTCTGCGATGTCGATGATGCCGACATCGTCGTTCCGGCGACATTGCAAGCCGCCATCGCCGCCCGTATCGATCGGCTCGAACCAGTCGCCAAACAGACGCTGAATGCCGCTGCGGTGATCGGACTGCGTTTCGACGCGGAGCAATTGGCGGTTCTCCACAGCGGTGTGCAGCTGGATGGGTTGATCGCTGCCGAATTTGTGGAACAAGTCCGGTTCACCCCGCACGCGGAGTACGCCTTCCGTCATCCGCTGGTTCGGATCGTCGCCTACGAGTCACAACTCAAGGCGCAGCGTGCCGAGCTGCACCGGCGGCTGGCCACCGCGATCGAACAACGCCACTCCGATGCGGTTGACGAGAACGCGGCGCTGATCGCCGAGCATCTCGAGGCCGCCGGCGACTTGCCCGCGGCTTACGGCTGGCGCATGCGGGCCGGGGCCTGGGCACAGCACCGCGACATCAGAGCCGCGCGAGTCAGTTGGGAGCGCGCCCGTGCGATCGCTGACCGATTGCCCACCGACCACTCGGGCCGGGAGTCGGCTCGGATCGCCCCGCGCACCATGCTCTGCGCGAGCACCAGCTGGGTCAGCGGCAGCGTCGCCGATGCGGGCTTTGCCGAACTGCACGAACTGTGTACTGCCGTCGACGACAAACTATCGCTGGCCATCGGCATGGCCGGTCTGATGACGGTGCTGATCTTCCACAGCCGGTACGTCGAGGCATCACACGTCGCCTCCGATTGCAGCCGCCTGCTGGAATCGATCGGCGACCCGACCATGACAGTTGCGCTCGCCATCGCGCCGAGCAACATCAAGGTGCAGGCCGGCGAGGCGGCCGAAGGTCTGCGCTTGGCGCAGCGCGTCATCGACCTGGCCGACGGCGACCTGGCCAGGGGCAATCTGCTGATCGGTTCGCCTCTGACGATCGCGATCATGTTCCGCGGCTCCTGCCGATACTGTCTGGGACTTCCAGGCTGGAAAGAAGACCTCGATCTGGCGATGGGGATGGCCCGCGGTGTCGACGCCAGGACCTACGTCACGGTCGTGCTGGGCAAGTACGGCTTAGCCGTCTACACCCGGGCGGTGTTGCCTGACGCGGCGGCCGATCGTGACACCGCTCAGGCGCTGGAGATGGCCGAGCAGTCCGGCGACGACTACGCCGTGGATACCGCACGGCTGGCTCGAGGTCTTGTTCTGCTCAGCCAAGGCGGTTCCCAACGTGACGCCGGTATGGCGCTGCTCACTCAGTACCGCGACGCCTACCTACGGCACGGCTACGCACAACGGGCCGTGCGATTCTTTGATGCGGAGCTCGCGCGGGAGAAGGCCCGCATCGGCGAGATCGATGACGCCGTCGAGCTGGCCCGCGCCGCCGTCGACTACCTGTATGACACCGGCGACATGATCACCCGCGGTGAGACCACGAGAGTTTTGGTGGAAGCACTGCTACAGCGCGGCAACAACACTGACCTCACGGAGGCACAGTCAGCTATCGACCGATTGGCGGCGGTGCCTACCGACGAAGGCTACGCGTTGTTCGACGTCCCGCTCATCGGGATGCGCGCGTTGCTTGCACGCGCGAGTGGTGACCAGGACGGCTACCGCGATCTCGCCGACCAATACCTGAAGAGTGCCAGCGATGTCGGCTACGAAGGACACATCGCGTTGGCCGAGGCCATGAAATGAGGGCAGGAATCGTGCGTGCGTCGTGGCCGTTGACCGCGCGGCTGGCGGAGATGCGGACTCTCGAGGAGGCCATCGCGGACCCGGATGTCGGCGGAATCGTCGTCCACGGCCCCCTAGGGGTGGGGAAGAGCCGGATCGCACGTGAGGCATTGTCGGCAGCCGAGGCGCGCGGGAGCGAAACTCGCTGGGCAGCAGGCACATCTGCGGCGCGCGCCATTCCACTCGGCGCATTCGCGGCGTGGACGCCGCCAGGTGTCGCCGATACGGTCCCGTTGCTTCGGGGGGTGATCGAGTCGCTGGTCGCCGGGCCTGCCGGCGCCCCGGTTGTGGTTGGCGTAGATGACGCGCAGCTGCTCGACGACCTGTCGACATTTGTTGTGCACCAGATCGTGCAGCGGGGCCTGGCCAAGGTGATTCTCACCGTTCGCGACGGCGAACCCATTCCCGACGCGGTACGCGAGCTTTGGGCGTCCGGTCGGCTCGAACGACTTGACCTGCAGGCATTGTCGATCGAAGAGACCAACACCCTGCTGTCGGCAGCTATGAACGGACCGGTGGATCCTCAAGCGGTTCAGCGGCTCTGGAACCTAACTCACGGAAATGTGCTGTATCTGCGTCACATCGTCGAGCAGGAGATCGCCGACGGCCGGATCGAACAACAACGCGGCTACTGGCGGTGGATCGGGGATCCGATCATGCCACTGGGTTTGGTCGATCTCGTCGAATCCCGTTTCGGAGCTTTGCCCGGACCGATCAGCGATGTCATCGACACATTGGTGGTAGGGGAGCCGATCGATCTGACCGCCCTGACCCGGATCACCGATCCGGCCGCGGTCGAGGAAGCCGATACCCGCGGCCTGATCACGCTGGAGTCCCTCGCCGGTGGTGTTCAGGTGCGGGTCGCGCATCCGCTCTACGGTGAAGTGCGGCGCACCCGCGCCGCGGCCACCCGGCTACGTCGGTTGCGGGGACTGGTTGCCACCGAACTGGCCGCAGCCGAGGATCGAGACGACATCCAGGTGGTGGTGCGCCGGGCCACCCTCAGTCTTGACTCCGACCTCGCGCCCGACGCCGAGTTGCTGATCAGGGCAGCTCACGGCGCGGTCTGGCTGGCGGACCTGACTCTGGCCGAAAGGCTTGCCGGAGCTGCGATCCGGGCCGGCGGGGGACTGGAGCCGACTTTCATTCGCGCACACGCACTGTCGTGGCTGGGCGACGGCGGGGAGGCTGACAGCGTGCTCGCAGAGATTGACGTCGGCGACCTGACCGACAGCGATCGTGCGCGGCTGGCGTTTCTGCGAGCCAGCAACATGCTGTGGGCGCTCGGTGAGCCGGCGCGGGCGAAGGAGATCATCGACGAGGCATCGCGCACCGTAGCGCAGCACGCTCGCAGCTACATCGATGCCTTCCTCACGGTGTACTGGTTCGCCGTAGACCGCCCCGAAGCGGCGAGGCAGGCCGCCGAAGTACTTGACTTGGAGGAGTTGCCGGCCATTGTCGGCGCTGAGATCGCCTGGGTGCTCTCCGCCATCGCCGCCGACGCCGGCCGCACCGCCGAGGCCCTGGCCACGGCTGAGGCCGGGTATGGCATCGTCGCCCGTTCCCTGGACGCCCCACAGATGAGTTTCAACATCGCCGATGCACACATCGGTGCTCTGCTGTTGGCGGGACGGGTGAACGAGGCGGTCGAGGCGGCCGAGCGGGTCAGCCGACAGGCGGCCGAACTGCCGGGAGCGGCGGGGTCACTCGGTGTTGCCGTGGCGGGTCTGGCGGCCGTGGGCGCCGGTCGCCTCGACGCCGCATGCCGATTGCTGGAACGGGCGGAAGCCGGATTGTCGGCCAGCCACGCCATCGGTTGGGGTTACCGCTATCACGTGCCGGCCATCACCGCGCTGGCGATGCGCGGTGCAACAGACGAGGCCGCCGCTGCTCTTGCCACGCTCGACAAGCTGCGGCGTCCTTTCCGACTGCTCGACTGTGACCGGAGCCTGGCCCGGGCGTGGGTGGTCGCGGGTCAAGGCGCAGTCAGCGAGGCGATCGCGATCGTGAGGTCGGCGGCCGAGGCAGCCGGGGCCAAGGGGCAATTCGCAGCGGAAGTGGTCTGTCTGCAGACCGCCGCCCAATTCGGGGATCGAACCGGTGCGGTCCGATTACGCGAACTCGAAGCTGTCGTCGAGGGGCCGCGGGTGGGGTTGGCCGCCCGGCTCGCCGCCGCGTTGTGCGACGGCGATCCCGCGGAGATGGCGTCGGTGTCGCTGGAATTCGAGCGGATCGGGGATCTGGTGGCCGCGGTCGATGCCGCGGCCCGAGCAGCGATCGAGTACCGCCGCCAAGACCTGCGGGGAACAGCGCTGGTTTGCGCCGCCCGCGCCGCCACACTGGCCGATCAATGCGGTGGCGCCAGCACCCCGGCGCTGCGCCAGGCCGCAGAGCCGTTGCCGCTGACCGATCGCGAGCAAGAGATCGTGATGTTGATCGGCGTGGGATTGTCCAACAGAGCGATTGCCGAACGGCTGAACGTCTCCGTTCGCACCGTGGAAAGCCACATCTACCGAGCCATGTTGAAGACAGACACCAAGGGCCGTGACGAACTCGCGGCTCTGCGTCCGCGCCGCCGGAGCTGAACGGTGACCCAGTGCGGCGTCGAAAGACTGAGTGAAACTGCAGTGCGCCACTACTGACGTCGTCCTGTCTCGCGTCGCCGACGATTCGGTTCGCAGAACGAGATCGGCGGGAGATGACGATGATCGCTCCACATGAATGCGGTCACGAGTGGGCCAAGGACGGCACGCTGCTGCGCGTCGACTACGAACACGGCATCGGCTGGGTTGCCACGCAATACAGCCGGAACATGGAAGTCGTCCAGCTGGTCAGGGGTTCTGCGGAGGAAGTGCACCGGGCAGTCGCCCGGTGGGCGCTGGTCAAGCGGGAACGACAATGACTCACGCCTCCGGCGCCCTGCTGGCTCTTGTGGCCACCTGCAAATCGGGCGAGATTGCAGTGGCCGACTACTGCGCGCGTCTCGCCCGGCGCGAGCCACGATTTGACGATCACAGCGCAGAAGAGAGAAGGCGCACATCATGTCCACGTTGTCTGTAGCACACACCCATCCGCTGCTGGTGCCGCACCTGAAGCACGCCGAGATCGTCGTTGTGAACGCCGTGCGGGCCATCTTCCACCCCGCGACGCGGCCGGAACGGACTCGCTATCCCGCCCCTCTGAACTTCCTACTTGAGGACGCTGCCATGGCCCGAGAGATGCGCCACCTGTGATGGCGCAGCGTGCTGCAGGAGAAGGGCAGTCGGGGGCCGTGTGTTGGAGAAGCCAGGCGACAACTCGTGAGCGGGCCGGTTTGAGCCCTATGGCGTGAGTCCAGCAGTAACCCTGTGGAGAGGAACAAGATCATGCCTACTGTGCCTGTGAGGCAGGGTCATCGGGTGACGATGGCCTTGGGTATCGCGTGCGCCGGCATCGCGTCGATCCCCGCAGCGTCGTCGGAAGCACCGATGTCCCAAGCCGGCTTCGGTGACATCCAGCTCACCGCCGGCGGCACGGCGTTGGTCTATGACGGCAGCGGAGGTCCGATGCTGCCGTCCCCGCAGTTTCTCGATGCGATCAACACGCTGTATCTGCAGCCCGGCGGCTTCACCGGCACGATGCAGGCCGCGCTGCTGCCCAACGAGCTCTATCCGATCACCGGTGTCAAGAGCATGGGATTCGGGGTGTCGGTGAGCCACGGCCAACCGATCATGTTCTCCGACATCCAAAATCAGATCGCCGCCGGCGGTGTGACGTCGGAGAATCCCCTGGTGGTTTTCGGCTACTCGCAGAGCGCCGCGGTGGCCTCGCAGGTCATGCCGCAACTGCGCGATGCGGGTGTCCCCAGCGACCTGGTGCACTTCGTGCTGGTGGGTGATGTCAACAACCCCAACGGCGGCCTGTTGAATACCTTCGATTTTCCGGCCGGCAACAGCTGGGCCTTCACCGCCGCGAACTTCCCGTTCAGCCCCGCGACCCCGTCGGATCTGTATCCGACCGACATCTACAGCCTCGAATACGACGCCAGCGCCGACTTCCCGCACTACCCGCTCAATCTGTTGTCGGTCCTCAACGCCCTGGTAGGAAATTTCACCCAGCACTTCATCTATGCCAACCTCACCCCGGAGCAGGTCGAAAGTGCGATTCTGCTGCCGGGATCCGCGGCGCTGTCCGGTGAAGGCCTCACCGACTACTACATGATCCCGAGCGCGAACCTGCCGTTGCTGATGCCGCTGCTGTTCCTCCCCGGGATCGGAAAACCCCTGTATGACTTGTTGGAACCCGTTACCCGGATCCTGGTGAACCTGGGCTACGGCAGCATCGATGAAGGATGGGATCAGGGGCCGGCGAATGTCCCCACCACGTTCGGGTTGTTCCCGCAGATCGACCCGGGGCAGCTTTCTACGGCACTGGGCAACGGCTTGCAGCAGGGCATCAACGACGCGCTCAACGCCATTGCGAATCCCGTCAGCTATGAAGAGCAGGTCGCGCCCTGGTTGCCGTTCGCGGACTCGATCTACACCCACGGATTCGCGCCGGAGAACCCGACGTTTGACGGTGTGATGGAGGGGCTTCTCACACTGGCTGGCTTCCCGGTTTCCGACGTGACGCTCAATTCACCGGTGGCCGACATCATCACCATGATCAACAGCACGCTGGCCTACGACTACTCGGCGCTGCTGCCCGCCGCCGACGCGGTCAGTGCGCTGTTCACCAGCCTCCCCGCGTACGCCGCGAACATCTTTGTCGACCAGCTTCTGGCAGGGGATCTTGTTGACGCGATCGGGCTTCCATTGGCGGCCTATTCAGGTCTGATCCCGTTCGATCTGCTGCTCGGTGCTCCACCGGCACTGTTCGCGGCCATCGGCACCCTGGACAACTTCATGGAGCTGTTCGCGTAAGCGCCCTCGCCCAGTCGGTATGGAGTTCGAAGCCGAGCGATTCTGCCAGGGCGCGATAGCGATTCACCGCTTCGGCGCCGGCCACGACGTCACCGCGTGCGCGGCACAGCAGTGCAGTCAGCCGCAGCAGGGTGATCTCGCACATCGCCGAGCGTTGACCGGCCAGGAGGCTCGCCAACCAGTGGATTGCCTCGTCGGCTTCGGCCCGGTCGCCGTCGGCGCCGCGCTCCAGCAGTGTCTCCACCAGGACGCCGGTGCCCCACACGCCGTAGAAGACATTGCCGGCCTCACGCAAGTCGTCGACCGCTGCGCGCATCTCCGCAATGGCAGCGTTGGGGTCGCCGTTGCGCGCCGTTTCGCGGGCGGCCCACACGTCGGTGACCGGGATGAGGAACAGTGCGCGTTTGCGCAGCCAAATGTCGCGGGTCTGCATCATCAGTTCGAGTCCCCGATGACGGTCGGCGACGTTGTCGCGATTGAGTAGCACGACGGCCAATGCGTACCCGGCCAAGCCAAGTGCGCGATCGCTGCTGGCCTGTTGGGCGGATTGCACCGCCTCCTCGCACGCGCGTTCCGCGGCGGCGCTGGGCCGAAGTACCCCGTACTGCAAGGCGAAACCGTAGGTCCAGGCCACGGTGCTGCCCAGGGTTTCCGCGTTGCTGCGCAAGGCCATCGCAACGGCATCGCGGAGGTCTTCGCGCCATCCGGCACGGCCCAGCCACCACCGCGCACTGCCACGCCATGCCAGTGCGATCGCGAGAGGTGACCCCACCCCGAAGTTGGCGCCCTTGGCGGGGTCGCCCTCGGCCAGATCGACGATGGTCTGCGACCACCGCAAGATCTCATCGAATTCACCGACACAGAGCCAGTTGACGAACGCCATGAACGCCAAGCCCATGGTCGGGGAGCGATCGCCGATCGACTCGAACAATGCCATCTGCTGGGATGCCAGCTGCGCGCCCTCACGTGAGCGTCCCGCGTAGAGCAGCTCGGTGGCCAACGCGGTCATCCCGATGGCCAGCGACACCCGATCGCCGGCCGTGCCGCACAACTCTTGCAGTTCCTCGAAGCGACTGCGGCTTTCCTGGACTTCTCGGGCTTGCCAGTCGGTGGCGCACAGCATGGTTCGCGGGGCGATGCGCATCGACAAATGTTCTGGGTCCGCTGTCGGTAGCGCGTCGGCGATGCGGCGGGCCCGTTCCCAGCTGCCCCGGGCCGCGACCAGATCGCGGTTGGTGGACCATGCCCCGGCGCGCATGTGCCAGGCGTACGCCTCGCGCAGTTCGCCCGCAGCCTGCAGGTGTTCGGCTATCAACGCCGCGTTGTCGTCCATCGACCCAGGCGCACGCTCCTGGATCGCTGCGGCCAGCTTCCGGTGCCATCGGGCGCGATCGGACTTGAGCTGCGATTCGTAGACCACAGTGCGGATCAGCGGATGCCGAAAGGCGTACTGGGCACTCGCGGTGAGATCAACCTCATCGATGAGCTCCGCCGCGAGCAGCTCGTCGAACACCGCATCGACGCCCAGTGCGGGCAACAGCTCCGCGCCGAAGCGTGCTCCGATCACCGAGGCCGCGTTCAATGTTCGTTTGGCCCCGCTGCTGAGCTGGTCGGTGCGCGCCTCAATGGCCGCCTGCACAGTGGGGGGCACCGTGACGTCCGCGGCCCGCGTGCGGCAGACGTAGCCGCCGTGTTCGCCCTCCAGCGCCCCGCGCTGGGCCAGCTCGCGCACCATCTCCTCGGCGAAGAACGGATTACCGGCGGCTCGCCCGGCAATGATCGCGGTCAGCTCGCCGACCGACGGATCCGATCCCAACAGCTCGCCGGTCAGCGCCGTGATGTCCGAATCATCTAGCGGAGCAAGGATTATTTTCTGTGCATCGGGTAGCTGGGTCAGCGCGCCGCGGTAGTCGGGGCGGTAGGTGATCAGCACCATCGAGGGGGTGCGGGGGAGCACTGCCAAGAAGTCCGCGATCAGAGAATCGCTGACGGCATCGATCCAGTGCGCATCCTCGATAATGAACAAAGTTGGTTCGGTGCGGGCCAACGACGCCGAGTTGATCAGAGCCGTCAGCCGGTCGCGGCGGGTATCGGCGTCGATCTGGGGCAGTGTCACATCAGGGTCGGCGATACCCAGCAGATCGTCGAGCAGCAGCAGATCCTGCGCGTCGGCGTGCCCAAAGCGGTCGCGGACCCGTGCGCGGGCGTCCTCGTCCCACCGGTCAGCTACGCCGATGCTCGCCCGCAGCTGCCTCGACACGGCCTGGAACGGGATGTCACCGGCATGCGACTCGCAGAATGCCCACACCACCTTCACGCCGCGACCTGCCGCGGCCGCCGCGGCCTCCCGGGCCATCCGGCTCTTCCCGATGCCCGGCGCCCCCACCACACTGGTCACACTGCCGTGACCGCGGATCGCGCGGTCGACCATCGCCGCTACGGCGGCCAGCTCCCCGCGCCGGCCGATGAGGCTGGACTCCGCACGCCGGACCGCGCGATGCCGCTCGGCCATGCCAAACAGCTGTCGGGCGGGCACGGGTTCTGCGGTGCCCTTGATCTGAACTGGCTGCACCGCACCCAACATGGCCTGGCCCTCCACGAGCCGCGCCGTCGACGCGCTGAGCATGATCCCGCCGGGCGGAGAAACCGCTTCCATCCGCTGGGCCATGCCCACCTGCTCGCCCACGGCGGCATAGCCGAACTGTCCCGAGCCGATACCGCCCGCGATCACCTTCCCGGAATTCAGCCCAACCCGCATATGCAGCTCGATGCCGTCACGCTTGCCGACGTCGACTGCAAGGCCGGCGGCTTCCTGCTGAATCTCCAAGGCCGCCAGGCAGGCCCGCACGGCGTGGTCTTCCAGGGCGATCGGGGCGCCGAACACCGCCATGATCCCGTCACCGGTCCACTGCGTGATCGTGCTGCCGTAACGCCGCACCGCGGCCGCGCAGCGGTCGGCCAGGGCGGCCATGATCTCGCGTAGCCGCTCCGGGCCCACCGTCGTGGCGATCTCCATGGAATGCACCACGTCGGCGAACAGCACCGTCACCTGCTTGTATTCGGCCGGTGTCGGTGCAGACGCAACCGCGGTTCCGCATTCGTTGCAGAACCTGAAGGTTGCGGGCAGGCCAGTGCCGCATGAACTGCACACCAGGGCTGGCAGTTCCGACAGCGGCCCAACGCCGTTCACACCGCTATCGTGTCACCGTGGCCCACGGCGGGATAGCGGCTTTCGCGAAGAGGGGGCGCTACTCCGGGTGCGGCTCGGCGACCACGGTCGCCAGGTGCGGCTGCGCCTCGGCCTTGACCCGCGCGAACAGCTCTTTGTAGTACGGCATGCAGTCGGCCATCGCCTGCTCCGTGCTGAACAGTGGACGGTAGCCGAGGTCGCGGCCGGCCTTGGCGATCGAGAAGTAGTTGTTCAGGTAAAGCCGCTCCACCGCACCGGGTTCCAACATTGGTTCGGGTAGGCCGAAGCGGAAGTGCAGCCACTGCCAGGCGAACATCACGTCGCGCACCATGCGTCCGGAAACCCGCAGCCGGGGCCAGTGCTCGCCGCACGCTTCGACGACCGGCCGCGCGAACTCAAACATGTTGATCGGTTCGCCGTCGTTGATGAAGTAGGCCTGACCGGGCGCCGATCCGCCGGGAACCAAGTGCTCGGCGGCCAGGATGAAGCCGTGAATCAGGTTGTGCACGTAGGAGTTGTCGAGCTTTGCTCGTTTACTGCCGATGAGAACTTTGACGTGACCGGCGACCACGCTTTCGAACAGCTTGCGGAACATGGTCTGGTCCCCGTCGCCCCAGATGCCCGACGGCCGGATCGCGCAGGTGAGCATGCCGTCGATGCCGTTCTCGCCCAGCACGAACTTCTCGGCGACGACTTTGGTCTCGGTGTAGAGGTCGTTGAACTTGGTGGTGTAGGCCATGGTCTCGTCGCCGCCAGAGATGGCTTTGCCGCCCATCACCACACTGTTGGAGGCGGTGTAGACGAACCGCTTCACCCCGGCCCGCTGTGCGGCCTGGACCAGATTCTTGGTGCCGTCGACGTTGACCGCGAAACTGCGCCGGCGGATCTCGTCGGTGACCTTCGCACCGCCCTGCAGATCGATGATGGCCGCGGTGTGGAACACGGTGTCGATGTTGGCGACCGCCGCGGCCACCGTCGGAGGGTCGCAGATGTCGCCTTCGAGCTTCTCCAGGTTCGGGTGGTCGGGCAGGCTCGACGGTGCGCGGTCGAAGGAGCGCACCTGGTAGCCGCGTTCCAGCAGTGTCTTGACGAAGTTGGTTCCGACGAAGCCGGAGCCCCCGGTGACCAGTACCCGGCCGAGTTCCGTAGTCAGTGATGGATCACCCATCGGGCGAGCATAACTGAACGTGTTTCAGTTCCCGTGGTCTTCGAGCGGGGGAGGTCACCCGCGGTCGTCGTCGGCGGGCTCGGCGTCCAGCGCTTCCTGCACCCGGCGCCGGGCTCCGGCCAGGTGCTCTTCACACCGCTTGGCCAGCTGCTCGCCCCGTTCCCACAGGCTCAGTGACGCGTCGAGATCCATTCCGCCCTGCTCCAGACGCTGCACCACGTCAATCAGCTCGTCGCGGCACTGCTCATAGCCGAGCTCACTAACGGGTGTCACCGGATCGGCTTGCTCAGCTGCCATCGCTGGGTCCTTCAAGAAGTCGCCCCTCACTCGTCGCCGCCACGGCCCCGTCGGCCACCCGGATTCGCAGCCGGGTCCCGGCCGCCGCATCGTCGACCGACCGCAGTACGTGCGGCCCCGCTGCGCCGACAGTCTGGACGACCGCGTACCCGCGCGCCAATGTCGCGGCCGGGCCCAGGGTAGCCAGCCGAGCCGCCAGATGCCCCACCCGTTCGCTTTGCACGGCGATCAGCCGGGTGACATCGCGGCGCACCGCGGCCAGGGCGCGCTGGACCTCCTCGCCGCGCTCGGTCAGCGCGCGCAGCGGGTCGGCCAGCACCGGTCGGCTGCGCAGCTGCATCAGCACGCGGTCCTCACGAACCACCCAGTTACGCACCGCCTGCGCGCTGCGTCGCCGCAGGTCATCGACCAGCGCCTGTTCGGCGGCGGCGTCCGGAACGATCCGCTTCGCCGCGTCGGTGGGGGTCGCCGCGCGCAGGTCAGCGACCAGATCGCACAACGGGCTGTCGGGTTCGTGGCCGATCGCGCTGACCACCGGGGTTCGGCACGCCGCGATGGCCCGGCACAGGGTTTCGTCGGAGAACGGCAGCAGGTCCTCGACGCTGCCGCCGCCGCGGGCCAGCACGATCACCTCGACGGCTTCGTCGGCGTCCAGGTCGCGCAGCGCCTCGATGATCTGGGCGACGGCGGTCGGCCCCTGCACGGCGGTGTTGCGCACCGCGAAGCGCACCGCCGGCCACCGGGTGCCGGCCACCGTCATGACGTCGTGCTCGGCGGCGCTGGCACGACCGGTGATCAGCCCGATGGTGCCTGGCAGGAACGGCAGCGGCCGCTTCAGGCGCGGATCGAACAATCCCTCGGCGTCCAGCAGCCGCCGTAGCCGCTCGATACGCGCCAGCAGTTCACCGATCCCGACGGCGCGGATCTCGCTCAGGCGCAGCGAGAAGGTGCCCCGGGCGGTGTAGAAGTTGGGTTTACCGCAGACCACCACCTGGGTGCCTTCGGTCAGTTTGACCGGCGACGAAGCCACCATTTCGGGGCTGCACGTCACGGTCAGGGACATGTCGGCAGCCGGATCGCGCAACACCATGAACACGGTCCGCACACCCGGGCGCAGGTTGATCTGGGTGAGCTGCCCTTCCACCCACACCGAACCCAGCCGGTCGATCCAGCCCTTGACCCGGATGGCAACCGCGCGGACCGGGAACGGGTTTTCGGCGGATTCGCCCGGCGCGGGGGCGGTCACTTCGCGGTGGTGCGGGTGATCCTGTTGGCCAGCAGCGTCTGGAACGGTGCCCGGGCCTTGGTGGCCTCTTCATAGGCGAGCAGGGTCTCCAGCTCGTCGAGGCTGAGCGAGGCCAGCCGGGCCCGCAGCTGGGCCAGGGTCAACGAGCCGTAGTCGAGCTCGTCGACCAGGTCGGGGGTGGGCACGGCAGAGTCCGCGGCCCCGTTGCGGCCGGCTGGGGCCTCGTCGGCGGGTGCGCTCGGCGGGGTGGCCCCGTCTTCGCTGAACGAATACAGGGCGAAGCGCCCTTCGGTGCGTGGGTGGGCGTCGTCGTCGTCGAAGACCGCGGCACCGCCGTCGAAACTGTCCTCGATGTCGTCATCGAAGGTTGCCCACTCCGGCTGCTCGTCTTTCGGCGGGAACAGCGACTCTAGAGTGGTGTCGCCTTTGTTGACCAGCTCGGCGACACCCTGCTGCCAGCGCATCACCGCGTGCGCGGCCTGGCTGGCCAGCGTCATCGGGTAGGTCAGGATGGTTTGCGGCAGCTTCAGGGTCTCTTCGACCGCGACGGTGGCCGCGCCGACCAGAAGCCGGACTCCAAAGGGTGCAGTTGCCATGGCCCCCAGCCTGCCTTACCCGCCGGTCATCTCCAAGTATTGACCGGCATGACGCGAGCTGGCGGTCTCGTGTCGGCAGACCGTACGCTGGTTGCCATGCCCGAAACCGTCGACGTGGAGATCGCCTACAGTTCAGCAGCACGGGTGAACGGCGCCCCCGCGGGCAAGCGGGTGCTGCTGGCGGAGCCACGCGGGTACTGCGCGGGCGTGGACCGGGCAGTCGAGACCGTCGAGCGGGCGCTGGAGAAGCACGGCGCCCCGGTATACGTGCGGCACGAGATCGTGCACAACAAGCATGTGGTCGACACCTTGACGAACAAAGGCGCGGTCTTTGTGCACGAGACCGACGAGGTCCCCGAAGGCGCGATCGTGGTGTTCTCCGCGCATGGCGTGGCGCCGACCGTGCACGAGTCGGCCGCGGACCGCAACCTGCGGGTGATCGACGCGACCTGCCCCCTGGTGACCAAGGTGCACAACGAGGCCAAGCGGTTCGCCCGAGACGGCTACGACATTCTGCTGATCGGCCACGCCGGCCACGAAGAGGTCGTCGGGATCATCGGCGAGGCGCCCAACGACGTGCAGCTGGTCGACGGCTTAGATGCGGTAGCCGCGGTGACCGTCCGCGACGAGAACAAGATCGTGTGGCTGTCGCAGACCACGCTCAGCGTCGACGAGACCATGCAGACAGTGCTCAAGTTGCGTGAACGGTTCCCGAACCTGCAGGATCCGCCCAGCGACGACATCTGCTACGCCACCCAGAACCGCCAGACCGCGGTCAAGGCGATGGCCCCGGAGTGCGAGCTGGTGATCGTGGTGGGCTCGCGGAACTCCTCGAACTCCTGCCGACTGGTCGAGGTGGCGCTGGGTGCCGGTGCCCGCGCGGCCCACCTGGTCGACTACGCCGAAGACATCGACCCGGCGTGGCTGGCTCCCGAGGCCGGCGAGGTGCAGACCATCGGCGTCACCTCGGGTGCGTCGGTGCCGGAGATCCTGGTCCGCGGTGTGCTGGAGCGTCTCGGCGAGTACGGCTACGGGACTGTGTACCCGGTGGCCACCGCCAACGAGACCTTGGTGTTCGCGTTGCCGCGCGAGATCCGGCCGAGCCGCCGGTAGATCGGGTCGGCGCCATCGGGCGTCGCTAGATGTCGAACTCCCAGGAGTCGGCGTCCTCGCGCGGTTGACGCGAGCGGCTGCGGGGCGCTGCCTCGGCCTCGTCGGCTCCTGACCTGCGGTAGCGCACCTGGGAAACGGGGTGCCGAGTGCCGGTTCCGTTGCCGCGCCCCTCAGCTCCCGGCGGAGCCGGCCGGCGCCGGGGCATCGATTCGGGTGCCTCGGAGGGACGGTAGCTGCGCGGATGCGGATCCCGATTGGCCCTCGAGAGCGGGTCAGCTTGGCGCGAGGCGTCCTGGGGCGGGCGCGGCCGGCGCCGCGGCTCGTCTTGCCAGTCGGGTGCCGGACGCCGGCGCGGCTGGCGCTCGTCGTGCGCCTCGGGAGCCGGGCGTCGCCGCCGCTGCACGGGTTCGTCGCGGCCGTCCGCTGCGGGACGCCGACGCCGACGCGGGCGCGGGTGGTCTGCGGCGCGGGCGTCCAGGTCCGGCCGAACGTGCCGCGAACGCGTCGGTGCCGAGCCGTTGGAAGCACCGCGGCGCTCGGTGGAGCGGGTCCGTGATCGGGCCCCAGAACCCCCACGCGCGGCCCGCCGGGACTCTGCGGTGGCGCGACGCGGGCGCTGACCCGGGCGCTCGCCGCGGGAGGCCGGCTTCTCGATGGCGTGCGCGGGGTTGCGGGTCAGGGCCGAGGTGAGCATGGCGCCGATGCGGTCGCTGAATGTGGCCCGCTTCGGGGTGGCGTCGTCTTCGCTATCGCGGGTCTCGCGCTTCGCGGTTCCGCCCAGCATCCCCAGATACCACCGGACCATCCCGACCAGCAGCACGGCCGCGGCCGTGAACAGCATCAGCGGGAAACGTTCGATCAGGGGGTAGCCGCAGTTGATGACGATGGCCTTGAGGCCCGGGAACCCGCCGCCGCGCAGCATCCAGTACGCGCCGGGCACGGTGGCGAACAGGATCAATGGCGGCTGGACCACCGTGGTGAACACCGCCGATTGCTGCACCATGAGAACCGCGGCGATACAGCCCATCGCGTAGAGGGCGGAGAAGACGATGGACAGTTCTTTGTCGCCGGAGCCGGCGTCGAAGGCCACTCCGACCGCGGTCGCGACCACCGCCACTGCCACCGCACTCCACCACGGCAAACCGGCGATGCTCGGCAAGATCGAACGGTGGTCAGCGGCCACTGCCGACTTCTCCCGCGCTACTGCCACACACTGAAGGTACCGGCTGGCGGCGGCGGGGGCGCACGGCGGCACGCCCCGGGCTCTAGACTTGGCTTCCCGTGAGCCTGAGCCTGGGAATCGTGGGGTTGCCCAACGTTGGTAAGTCGACCCTGTTCAACGCGCTGACACACAACGATGTGTTGGCCGCCAACTACCCGTTCGCGACGATCGAGCCCAACGAGGGCGTGGTACCGCTGCCCGATCCCCGGCTGACCAAGCTGGCGGAGATCTTCGGCTCCGAGCGGATCCTGCCCGCGCCGGTGACGTTCGTCGACATCGCCGGCATCGTCAAGGGCGCCTCGGAGGGGGCCGGGCTGGGCAACAAGTTCCTGGCCAACATCCGCGAGTGCGACGCCATCTGTCAGGTGGTGCGGGTGTTCGCCGACGACGACGTGGTGCACGTCGACGGCAAGGTGGACCCCGAGGCCGACATCGAGGTGATCGCCACCGAGCTGATCCTGGCTGACATGCAGACCCTGGAGAAGGCGGTTCCGCGGCTGGAGAAGGAAGCTCGCAACAACAAGGACCGCAAGCCCATGCACGAGGCCGCGGTGGCCGCCGCGGCGATCCTCGACACCGGCAAGACCCTGTTCGCCGCCGGGGTGGACACCGCGCCGCTGCGCGAGCTGAACCTGCTGACCACCAAGCCCTTCCTGTATGTGTTCAACGCCGACGAGTCGGTGCTCACCGATGCCGCGCGGGTCGCCGCGTTGCGCGAGCTGGTGGCCCCGGCCGACGCGGTGTTCCTCGACGCCAAGATCGAAGCCGAGCTCGCCGAGCTCGACGACGAGTCGGCGATGGAGCTGCTGGAGTCGATCGGGCAGAGCGAGCGCGGCCTGGATGCCTTGGCGCGGGCCGGATTTCACACTCTGAAGCTGCAGACCTACCTGACCGCCGGGCCCAAGGAGGCGCGGGCCTGGACCATCCACCAGGGCGACACCGCGCCCAAGGCCGCCGGGGTGATTCACACCGACTTCGAGAAGGGCTTCATCAAGGCCGAGGTGGTCTCCTACGACGACCTGGTCGAGGCCGGATCGATGGCTGCGGCCAAGGCCGCCGGCAAGGTGCGCATGGAGGGCAAGGACTACGTGATGGCCGACGGGGACGTGGTGGAGTTCCGGTTCAACGTCTGATCGCTCGAGATCACGCGATCACTTCGCCGAGGAACGCGGAGACACCGAAGTCGCCGACGTGTGTCTCGCCGGTGACCTCACCGCGACGGCGATAGGGGAGGCTCATCCTCATGTCGGTGGTTGAGGCGATCTACCTGGTCGCGGCTGTGCTGTGGATTGTTGTGGTGGTGGCCGCGGCGTGCGTCGGAGGCCACTACCTGGTGAAGCTTCGTGCCAGGCGCCGCCAGGTGACCGGGCTGATCGACACCTTGCGGCTGTCCATCGAGCACGCCATCAGCCCGTACCGGGCAGTGGCCGCCGTCGGTGCCGCCGTTCTTCAGCGTGCGGTTGCCGGAGGCGGCGTCCTCGGGAGCGTCGCTCAGTTGATGATCTCGTCGAGCCCGTCAGCGCGCAGCGCGGCCAGCCGATCACGCCACTCCTGAAGTGCCTCGGGCGTCAGTCGCGGCCAGTCGATGATCTCTTCGGCGACGCGCAGCGGTGCACTGCTGCGATAGGAGCGGGTCGGGTTGCCGGGGAACTTCTTGTCGGTGACGTTGGGGTCGTTCTCGAACGCGCCAGTGGGCTCCACGCGATACACCCGCGGTTCCCCGTGGCCGGCGGCGAGCTCGGCCGCTAGCCCGGCACCGCTGAGCAGCGCGGTGAAGTAGATGTGGTTCATCACGAGCTCGGGCCGGTAGTTGGACCGGAAGCCCGCGCTGAGTAGGTCACCCACCATCAGTTGGGCCTTGGTGCCGTGAAAGAACGGGCCCGCTTCCTCGATCGCGTCCATCGGCTACAGGGTATCGACGCGTGGAGGCCCTCGATCGGTAATCTGACCGCGGTGCGGATTCGTGACTGCGTGGGGCCTGCCGAATATCCCCGGCTGGTGGCGATCTGGCGCAGCGCCGTCGACGCGACCCACCACTTTCTGGCTGATGCAGATCGCGCGGACATCGAGAGTCAACTGGCCGATGTCTACTTCCCGGCCGTTCGCCTCACCGTCGCTGAGATCGACGGAGACCCGGTGGGTTTCGCCGGCACGGCGGGGGAGCACCTGGAGATGTTGTTCGTCCACGCCGACGCTCGCGGCCACGGGGTCGGAAGCGCGCTACTCCAACACGTGATCGCCGAGCAGGGAATCCGCTTGGTGGACGTCAATGAGCAGAACGAGCAGGCGGTCGAGTTCTACGTTCGGCGCGGTTTTGTTGTCGCCGGCCGCAGTGAGCTTGATGAGGCGGGTCGGCCATATCCGTTGCTGCACATGGAGGCACTGCTCACGCCGGTCCTGAGCTATCTGGACGAGGATCGGCCGGGAGATCTGGCCGGAGCCTATCTCTACGGGTCGGCGGCCGCGGCCGGGCTGCGGCCGGACAGCGACGTCGATCTGCTGGTTCTCACACGTACGTCGCTGTCGGAGGCCGAGCGGGCGTCGCTGGTGGCAATTCTGTTGGGTGTGTCCGGGTGGAGCGGGCATGCCGCCCAATTCCCCGAGGTTGCCAACCGTCGGCCGTTGGAGCTGACCAGCCTCGTCGTGGCCGACGTTGATCCGTTGCCGCAGACACCCCGCCGCGACTTCCAATTCGGCGAATGGTTGCGCGCGGAGCTGCTGGACGGCCACGTCCCGACTGCCGTTCCCGATCCCGACGTGGTGGTGCTGCTGGCCACCGCCCAGAGCGCTCGCCGGGTGTTGCGCGGCCAGCCGCTCGAGGATCTGGTCGCGCCGGTGCCGCCCGAGCGGCTCCGGCGAGCCCAGCTCGCGTTGTTGCCCGAGCTCATGAACGACCCGGCGGGCGAGGAGAGGTTCTTCCTGCTGACCTTGGCTCGCATGCTGGTCACGATCGAGACCGGGCAGATCGTCGCCAAGGACATTGCCGCGCAACGGGTCGCACCGAGATTGACGGGACACGATCGTGCCCTGCTGGAGCTGGCCGGGCAGGATTATCTAGGCCTTGCCCAGGTGAACTGGCGCGACCATTACGACCACGTAGTGGCGTTGATTCCAAAGCTGGTCGGCCTGATCCGACAGGCCGACGCCGTCGCGTCGGACGTTAAATCGCGATCCGCCACCAGGTTCGGCAGCCGCTGTTAGCCTCCGAAAAGGTGGGCAAAAAGTTGGCCCAACTGTCGCGATGGAGATGAAAATGCGAGGTCAACGAATTGCTATTTTGGCGGGAGTGTTAGCTGGCGGTTCAATGGTGCTGGCCGGCCCGGCCTACGCCGATCCGCCGAGCGGTCGGTACCAGGTAACCGGGCAAGGGCTACAGGATGATTTCTACTGGGAACTCAGCTCGTGCGGTTCGGACTGCCTGAACATTGCGCCATCCGGGCAACTGCACCGGCAAGGCAGGGAGTGGGCGGGCACCACCACCGGCGGTTGCCAGACCACTCTGGACGAGGGCTCGCTGACCGGTAGTTATCAGTGCCCGATGCTTCCGCCGATTGCCATCACCCTGGTGAGTGCCGGCTGAAAGAAGCGGTTAGCGCAGCGGATTCCAGTTCAACGGGTAAGTCCCGCGGTCAGTCGAGGGGTTCCACCCATTGCACGCGAGACGGTCCCGGGCTGAAGGGATCGCCGAAATACTGCGTCTCACGAACGACTACACCGTCCACGAACTCCATCACGCTCACCACATACGACGGCTGGCCGTCGTAGGTGAGCACTAGTTCACTGATCCACAGATCACCACCGCCGCGGATGCGGCGGACCGTGAAGCGCTTGGCATTCGGCTGGGCTTCCCGCGACGCCTGAATGCGATCGCGGCCACGGATCCGCTCACCCGACTGCGGGTATTCGAGGACCGCATCGGCCCGGTAGATCCGGTGTTCGGCGTCGAAGTCGTTCGCATCCTAGGACGCCCAGTGCGCCATGAGCGCGGCGCGGATGCCGGCGTGATCGGCCATGCTAACGACGGTATCGGCTTTTCGCCCGATTGGGATCAGTCAGATCGAATGCCTGAACCGCACCCGGTTACCAGATGACGGCGAGCCCCGCGGCCGTCAGCACTAAAGCGCCTGCAGCATAGAACAGCGGGCGAGGGGCTTCCCCACCCGACTTGCGCTGCCGGGCCCGGCCGATGCCCAGCACGGCACCGAGGGCGATCAGGATCACCAGTTTGGTGCCGATCTTGGGGTAGTTGAGCACGATGCCGGCTGGCCAGGGCGCAGCCAGCGCAAGCCCGGTGAGCAGCGACAGCACCACGCCGTAGTCCATCACCGGGGTGAGCTGGAAGCGCCGTGCCGCGGCTTCAGCGATCAACGCCCCGAAAGTCACCGCGAATCCGACGATGTGCAGCAGAACTATTACGTGCCGTAGTACCTCCACGTCGCTCAGGCTAGCCGCTGGCGGCGGCAAATGGTATTCCTTCCGGCGTCCTGGCGGTCGCGACGTTCGCCGACGCGGCCCGGGGTCTCTACCCTTACCGCCATGACAGCCTCCACCACTCAACTGGCCGCCGTCGTCGCCGCCACCAGTGACCCCGCCGCCGCCGATCCTGCCGGTTCGCAGGTGGTCTTCCGTGCCTCCGCCGTCGCGCACGACGCGGTCGCCAGCACCGTCACCCTGGGTCAGTACAGCGTCGAAGTGGACGAGCCGCCGGCGCTCGGCGGTGAGAACACCGCGCCTAACCCGGTCGAGTACTACTTGGCATCGCTGCTGTCCTGCCAGGTGGTCACCTGGCGGTACTGGGCCGAGAAGCTGGGTATCGCCGTCGATCAGATCACCGGGCGCGCCGAAGGCGACCTGGACGTGCGCGGGTTCTTCGGCCTGGACGACTCGGTGCGCCCCGGCTTCAAAGAGGTGCGGGTGGTCGTCACCGTGACCGGCCCGGAAACCGAGGAGCGGTACCGGGAACTGCATCAGGTCGTCGAAAAGCACTGCCCGGTACTGGATTTGACTACCAATGTCACCCCGGTGCGCAGCACGCTGGAAATCGGATAGCGGCGATGATCTTCATCGTGGTCAAGTTCGCGGTCAAGCCGGAGTGGGCTGAGCGCTGGCCGCAGCTGGTGGCTGGCTTCACCGAGGCCACCCGTGCCGAGCCGGGCAACCTGTGGTTCGACTGGTCGCGCAGCCTGGAGGATCCGAACGAGTACGTGCTCGTGGAGGCCTTCCGGGATGGCGCGGCCGGCGGCGTGCACGTCAACAGTGACCACTTCAAGCAGGCCATGGCCGACATGCCGCAGGCGCTGGTGTCGACACCGAAGATCATCAGCCAGCAGATCGACGCGACGGACTGGTCGGCGATGGGCGAGCTGACAGTCGATTAGGCCGACTAGCGCACGACGACGATCTCCCGGCCCAGCTGATAGCCGGGGGTCAACGGCAAGATGTCGCCGCTCCAGAATGACCCGGGGTCGAACCAGTTCGAATTCTTGTCGGTCGACAGCAGTCCCATCTCCTCATAGGTGATGGCCACCGTCTCGGCGCAGTACGCGGTCTGCAACGCGACCTTGCTGTTGCGGGCCTTGCGCCGCTGGCTGATCTCGTGAACCTTGCGGTCCAGAAACGGAATGCCCCGGGTCCAGTCGCTGGCCGTCGGCAACCGCCCGCGCAGCCACCGGCCGGTCAGCCGCGCGGTGGTGGGAAACGCGGTGCCGTCCATCCGCGCGATCGCCTGCAGCAGGTGGTTCTCCTGCTTGCGGGTGATGGTCCCGCTGAGCTGGCGAAACCAGCAGCGCTGCTCGTAGCGGCCCATCCACTGCTCGACGGCGGCCCGGGCGTCGTTGAGCTGCACGCCGCGGTGATTGGTGCCGGTCCAGAAGTCGTGCAGCTTGTCGCCGAGCTCGGCATGCCAGATCAGCGGCGGCAGGTCATCGAGGGCCACCGTCATCCCGACGTGGTTCACCGGAGAATTGGACAGCGTTTGGATGGCGCGGTCTGGGCCGGAACGGCCCCGGAACAGCCAGATGTCGCCGGTGCGCGTTTCAGCGAGCGCGCGCTCCAAAGTCACTGTGTGTTCATCCACGCTCAGCACCATAAAGTGTGAGCGTGCGCAGCATCTGGAAATGGATCGGCCTGGCGGGTGTGGTCGGGGTTGCCGCCGGGGGAGTGCTGGTGGTGCGAGACCAGCGACGGCGACGGGCCTACACGCCCGAGGAAATCCGCGCCCGGCTTCATGAGCGGCTGGCCGAGGCCGGCGGCTCGGATTAGCGCGGCCTAAAGCGGATTACTCCGTGGCGGCGTCGACGGCATAGAGCCGGTGCGTGCCGGCGAAACCCTTCAGTTCGGCGTCGCGGCCGGCACCGACGGCGATGTCGTCGCATTCCTTTACGGCGTCGCGCACCGGCCCACTGATCAGGATCTGGCCACCGTCGGCGGCCGCGGCCACCCGAGCGGCCATCGCCACGTTGCGCCCGAACAAGTCATCGCCGCGGCGTACCGAGCGGCCCATATGGACCCCGATCCGGACCCGGATCGGGTGCTGCGGTTTGCGCCCGCGTCGCGGAGTCAGCCCGTGCTGGATCGCGATGGCGCAGCGCACCGCCTGTTCGGGTTGGGCGAAGGCGATCATGAACCCGTCGCCTTGGCTCTTGACCACGTGCCCGGCGTGCTGGCTCACCAGACGTTGCACCATCTCGTCGTGCCGGGCGATCAGCTTCACCCAGGCGCGGTCGCCGATCCGCTCGTTGAGCGCGGTGGAGCCCTCGATGTCGGTGAACAGCACCACCACATGCCCATTCGGGGTCAGGCGCGCCAGATCGGGACGTTCGACTTCCGCCCAGTCGGCGAGGTCTTCGATCGAACTGCGCACAGCCGCGCCAAACCCCTCCTTGCGCACCAGGTTCGCGGTCTGCCACACGGTCTTGACGGCTTCGCGCCCGCCGGCCAGCAACAGGTTGCGGGTGTCGACCCGACCGCGCAGCGCCTCGATCTCGGCTTGGGCCATCCGCAACTGTCGGGTCAACACCGCCAGGGCGACGGCCTCGGTGACCGCCACCGCCGCCAGCACACCGACCGCCAGCAGCGTCGGCGTCAGCCATCCGATCCCGAACACATTCAGCCCGACACGAACTCGACGACGGCCGCACTGAAGGCATCATTGTCGTCACCGGCTGCGGTGTGGCCGGCGTCAGACAACTCGACCAGACGCGCGCCCGGGACCTTGGACAGGAAATCCGCGACACCCTCGGCGCTGACCACGTCGGACAGCTTGCCGCGGATCAGCAGGATCGGGATCTGCAGTCCCATGGCGGCGGTCTCGATCTTCTCGGTGCGCAACGCCGGATCGTCGCCGGGTTTGGTCATCAGCGCCGGATCCCAGTGCCAGTACCAGCGCCCGTCGCGGAACCGCAGATTCTTCTTCAACCCCTCGGGACTGCGGGGCTTGGCCCGGTGCGGCAGATATGCGGCCACCGCGTCGGCGGCCTGCTCCAGGGAGTCGAAGCCGTCGATGTGGCTGAACATGAAGTCGCGGATCCGGGCGCTGCCGTCCTTCTCGTAACGCGGCACCACGTCGACCAACACCAGCTTGGTCACCCGCTGCGGGCCGGCCTCATCGGCCACCAGAATGCCGGTCAGCCCGCCCATGCTGGCCCCGATCAGGGCCACCGGCCGGCCGATCGCGTCGATCACCGCGATGGCGTCGGCGGTGAGCGTCTCGATGGCGTAGTCGGCATTGGGTGCGCGGTCGCTGTCGCCGTGGCCGCGGGTGTCCAGTGCGACGACGTGATAGCCGCGGTCGGCCAGGATCTGGCCGGTCTTGTGCCAGGAGTGCCGATTCTGTCCACCGCCGTGCAGCATCACGATCGTCGGATGTTCGGCGGCTTCGGTGGCGCCCCGGTTCCATTCGTCGGCGACCAGTGTTACTCCGCCGACGCCGTCGTACGCGACGGTCTGGGCTGTGCGCATCTCAAGATGGTAGATAGTTTGGACGACAGGGCGGACAGAAACGCCTGCTTGGCCCGGCCTGGGGGTGTGTGATGAGTGAACCGCGGTGGATCGACGTGGCTACGCCCGGGGTCGCGCTCAAGGCATTGAGTTGGGGCACACCGGGTGACCCGGTGGCGTTGTGTCTGCACGGGTTTCCCGACACCGCCTACGGATGGCGCCGCCTGGCGCCGCAGTTGGTGTCGGCCGGCTGGCATGTGGTGGCGCCGTTCATGCGCGGTTACGCGCCGTCGTCGATCCCCTCCGACGGCAGCTACCACATCGGCGCTCTGATGGACGACGCGCTGCGGGTGTACGCCGCCGTCGGCGGGACCGGTCGCGACGTGGTGATCGGTCATGACTGGGGCGCGATGGTCGCCACCGGCCTGGCCGCGTTGCCGGACAGTCCGTTCACCAAGGCGGTGATCATGTCGGTGCCGCCGCCGGCATCGCTGCGCGCGGTCCGCGGGACAGACCGGTTCACCCTGGCCGGCCTCCTGCCGGCGCAACTGGTGCGCAGCTGGTACATCAGCTACTTCCAGTTGCCGTGGCTGCCCGACCGGTCCGCGTCCTGGGTGCTGCCGTTGTTGTGGCGGCGGTGGTCGCCCGGGTATGCGGCCGAGGAGGATCTGCGCCACGTCGACGCGGCCATCGGAACGCCGGAGGGCTGGCGTGCCGCGCTCGGGCCCTACCGGGCGCTGCGCAGCCTGCGGGTTCCCGACCGCTATGCCGACCTGCACCGGCACTGGCTGCAACTGCCACTGTTGCAGACGCTGTACCTGCACGGGCGCACCGATGGCTGCATGTCGCCGGCGTTCACGCGGTGGGTGCAGCCGGCGTTGCCCCCGGGCAGTGACGCCGCCGTCGTCGAAAACGCCGGCCACTTCCTGCAACTCGAGCAGCCAGACGAGATCGCCGATCGGGTGCTGCGATTTTTGACCTGACGCGCGGCGAGCGGATGACCGCGATCGACGCGCAGTTCTACTGGATGTCCGCGAAGATCCCCAGCGACCAATTCCTGCTGTACGCCTTCGCCGGGGTGCCCGCCGACCTCGACGACGCGATCGCAGACGTGCTCGACCGAGCCCGAATGATCCCGGACCTGAACATCCGGGTCGCCGATGCCGGGGCGCTGCGCTACCCGCGGTGGGTGCCATGCACCGAGCCCAGCGAGGACGTAGCCGCGATCCGGGCCCCCGGTGACAGCTGGGACGGTTGCCTAGCTGCGGTGGCGCGCCTGACCGACGATCAGCTTGATGTCCGGGTGGCGCCCTGGCGGTTGCACGTGTTCGCGCCGGTCCACGACATTCCCGGGCACCGCGGCGCGGCCACGGTAGCGGTGTTGCAGGTGGCGCATGCCCTCGCCGACGGGGGGCGGGCTTCTGCGTTGGCCGCCTGGCTGTTCGGCCGGACCGCACCGGTGGGCGAGGTGCGGCCACCGGGCCGTGGTTTCCTGCCGTGGCGTGCGGTTGTCGCGGCGCGCACCCACCGCAGCCGAGTCGATGACACTGCGGCGGGACTCTTGCCGCCCCCGGTCGGTGACCGCCCCCCGTTGGCCACCAATAACC
Organism: Mycobacterium sp. UM_Kg27; assembly: GCF_000972905.1. Classification (NCBI taxonomy): domain Bacteria; kingdom Bacillati; phylum Actinomycetota; class Actinomycetes; order Mycobacteriales; family Mycobacteriaceae; genus Mycobacterium; species Mycobacterium sp. UM_Kg27. The sequence goes on along the minus strand of NZ_JRMM01000003.1, from coordinate 34,567 downwards.
GGCCGGCCGGTGGCCGGACACTGCGCACCCTGGTGCGGCAGCGCACCGAACTGCGCGGACCGACCGTCACCGTGGCGGTGCTGTCAGCGGTCTCAGCGGCGCTGTCGGAGTATCTCGACGAACCGTGCGACGAACTGGGTGCTGAGGTTCCGATGGCCAAATCCGGTGAGCGCCAAGCGCACAACCACTTCGGCAATATTCCGGTCGGGCTCTACCCACTGCTGGGCCACGATGCACGCTGCGAACGGATCGCCGCCGACATCGCCGGGGGCCGGTTGCGCGGCCGCCACCCGGCGGCGGCCGCGGCCGATCGGGCCTTCGCCGCGACACCCGCGGCGCTGCTGCGCTGGGGTATCGACCATTTCGACCCCGACGCCCGGCCGGCGCGGGTGACCGGCAACACCGTGGTCTCCAGCGTGCACCGGGGCGCCGCGGACCTGCGTTTCGGTGCGGTGCCGGTACTGCTCACTGCGGGGTTCCCGGCGCTGTCCCAGGCGATGGGGTTGACCCATGGCGTGCACGGCATCGGCGACACGGTGGTCGTGAGCGTGCATTCCGCCGACTCGGCGGTCAGGGATATCGAGGTATATCTGCGATTGCTGGACGCCGCGTTGTAGTTTGAGCAGATGGTCACTGCTGCTGATGTCGCATTGCTGCTCCTGCGCCTGGTTCTCGGACTGACCATGGCCGCGCACGGGTTCAACAAGTTCTTCGGCGGAGGCCGAATCCCCGGCACCGCGGGATGGTTCGAGAGCATCGGCATGAAGTACGGCAAGCTCCAGGCGGTGACGGCGGCAACCGCCGAGATTGCTGCCGGGCTGGGGCTGGCGATCGGACTGCTGACCCCGATCGCCGCCGCCGGATTCGTCGCCCTGATGGCGGTGGCGGTGTGGACCGTGCACCGTTCGAATGGCTTCTTCGTGCTGAGCAACGGCTGGGAGTACAACCTGGTGCTGGCCACCGGCGCCGTCGTGGTGGCGATGCTCGGGCCGGGCTACCTCAGCGCGGACCACCAGATCTTCTGCCATTGCTGGAAGAACGGCTGGCCGGGCCTGTGGATCTCGGTTGGCCTCGGGCTGGCGGGCGCCATCGGCCAGCTGGCACTGTTCTACCGTCCGGGCGGAACCGGCACGACCGGCGAGTAGGGCAACCCGCTGCCGGCGTTCTCGTCGACGACCACCCGCCGGCCCAGATAGGGGAACGCGCGCTGCGGGCACGCCTCGCGTTCGCAGATCTTGCAACCCGCACCGATCGGCACCACGGTGGCAGCGTCACCCAGGGCGACGCCGGTGGAGTACACCAGCTTGTCCGCATGCGCCAGATCGCAACCCAGCCCGACGGCGAAGGTCTTGTGCTGGCCCAGATAGCCGCGCCCCTCGGGCGGCGTGGTGGTGGCGATCCAGAAGTACTTGCGGCCGTCGGGCATCTGCGCCACCTGGGTGACGATCCGGCCCGGTTGGCTGAAAGCGTCGTGCACCACCCACAGCGGGCAGCTACCCCCCACCCGGCTGAAGTGAAACGCGGTGGCTGACTGGCGCTTCGAGATGTTTCCCGCCTTGTCGGTGCGCACGAAGATGAACGGCACCCCGCGACGTCCGGGCTGCTGCAGGGTCGACAGGCGATGGCACACCGTCTCGAAGCCGACCTCGAAGCGGCGTCCCAGCAGGTCGATGTCGTAGCGCAGATCGGTGGCGGAACGCTGGAATTGCCGATACGGCAACAGGAACGCTCCGGCGAAGTAGTTGGCCAACCCGATCTTGGCCACCCCGCGGGACTCCGGGCTCAACGACTGGTCTTGCGCCACGATGTCCGACATCAACTCCTGCTGGGTCAGCAGTGCCAGTTGGGTGGCGATTTGGAAGGCCCGCTGGCCGGCCAGCAACCAATGCGCGATTCGCAGCACCCGAGTCGTCGGGTCGAAGACCCGTTTGGTTCCCGCGGGCAGGTCGTCGACGATCGCCACAGTGATGTCGAACCGGTCGGCCATCAGCGCCGACAGCTGAATATCCAAGCCGCCGAAGCGCATCCCCGTCTCGACGAACAGTCGCTCTGCGGCGTTGTCGAGTTCGCCGATGTAGTTGTTGCGGTCGTAGAAGAAGTCACGGACCTCCTCGAACGGCATCGGCCGCGCCACGGTCTGCGTCGAGTCGCCCGAGATCTGTGACCGGTAGGACTCCAATTCCTCGGTGGCCCCGCGTAGTTGGCGATGCATGGTCAGCAGACTGTTGCCGATATCGGGCATCCGCGCGACGAGTTCCTCGATCTGACTGTCGCTGGCGGCGTGTTCGCCGGCCGTGGCGGTGAACATGTCGCGCAGGTCGGCCACCAGCCGGGCATCGGCGTCCCCGGAGAAGTACTGCGCGGGCAGGCTGAACCGGTCGGTGAGCGCCAGCAGCACCGGTACGGTGATCGGCCGCTGGTCGTTCTCGAGCTGGTTGACATAGCTGGTCGACAGGTTCAGGGCGCGTGCCAGGGCCACTTGGGTCAGGCCGCGATCCTCACGCAGGCGTCGCAGCCGGGCCCCGGCGAAGGTCCGGGTTGTGGTGGGTGCCATGTCGTGCAGCGTAACCCGCGAATGCATTCGCAAGGTTCGCAATTCTGGCCAACTTAGGACGCAGTAATACGCATTTCCCATGCATATCGGTGTTTACCGGTCGTGCGTAGGGTGTGGAACATGCAGCTACATGACGTGAAGACCCGCCGCAGTGCCGATGACTTTCCCCGCTCCGAGCATCTCGCCTGGAAGATCGCACAGGTGGCCGCCGACCCGGTGGCCGTTCCCGATGACACCGCGGCAATGGTCATCAACCGGATCATCGACAACGCCGCCGTCAGCGCTGCCTCGGTGCTGCGCCGGCCGGTGACGGTGGCTCGCCGGCAGGCTCAGGCGCACCCGTCGAAGCCGGGCGCTGCGGTCTTCGGTATCGAGGGCACCTATTCCGCCGAGTGGGCGGCCTGGGCCAACGGCACCGCGGTGCGCGAACTGGACTTCCACGACACCTTCCTGGCTGCGGAGTACTCGCACCCCGGCGACAACGTCCCGCCGCTGGTGGCGGTCGCCCAGCAGCTCGGCCTGTCCGGCGCCGACCTGATCCGCGGCCTGGCCACGGCCTACGAGATCCAGGTCGACCTGGTCAAGGGCATCTGCCTGCACGAGCACAAGATCGACCACGTCGCGCACCTCGGCCCGTCGGTGGCCGCCGGCATCGGCACCATGCTCAAGCTCGACCCCGAGGTGATTTACTCCGCGGTCGGCCAGGCGCTGCACCTGACCACGGCCACCCGCCAGTCCCGCAAGGGGTCGATCTCCAGCTGGAAGGCCTTCGCGCCGGCATGGGCCGGCAAGGTCGGCATCGAGGCCGTCGACCGGGCGATGCGCGGTGAGGGTGCTCCGGCCCCAATCTGGGAGGGCGAGGACGGCGTCATCGCCTGGATGCTGTCGGGCAAAGACCACACCTACCAGGTGCCGCTGCCCGGCCCCGGCGAGGCCAAGCGCGCAATCCTGGACACCTACACCAAGGAGTACTCCGCGGAGTACCAGAGCCAGGCGCTGATCGACCTGGCTAAGCGGCTCCGGGAGCGGATCGGCGACCTGAGCCAGGTGGCCACCATCAAGCTGCACACCAGCCACCACACCCACTACGTGATCGGTACCGGTTCGGGTGATCCGCAGAAGTTCGACCCGGACGCGTCGCGGGAAACCCTGGACCACTCGGTGATGTACATCTTCGCCGTCGCCCTGGAGGACGGCAGCTGGCACCACATGCGGTCGTACTCCCCGGAGCGCGCCCACCTTCCCGACACCATCGCGTTGTGGCACAAGATCTCCACCGTCGAGGACCCGGAGTGGACCCGGCGCTACCACTCGACCGACCCGAATGAGAAGGCCTTCGGGGCGCGCGCCGAGGTGACGCTGGCCAGCGGGGAAGTGATCACCGACGAGTTGGCGATCGCTGATGCGCACCCGCTGGGGGCCCGGCCGTTCGAGCGCAAGCAGTACATCGGCAAGTTCACCGAGCTCGCCGAGGGCATCGCCACCACCGCTGAACAGGAGCGGTTCCTGGCCGCCGCAGAAGGTCTAGCGGGGTTGGCGGGTTCTGAACTCCGCGGACTCAACATCGTCGTCGAGCCCGCGGTGCTGGACCAGGCGCCGGCGACTCCCAACGGGATTTTCCGGTGAGTGGGCTGCTCGGGGCGGCCGCGGCCCCGTCGGACAAGCGGGTGGCGTTTCGCTCGGGTCTGAATTCTGGTCAGCTGCAACGGTTCCCGGGCGCGTTCTCGCCGCTGGTCGCCAAGCTGGTGGCCGAGATCGGATTCGAGGGCGTCTACGTCTCCGGCGCGGCGCTCTCGGCCGACCTGGGGCTGCCGGACATCGGGCTGACCACGCTGACCGAGGTGGCCGGACGCGGCGCCCAGATCGCGTCCGCCACCAGCTTGCCGACCCTTATCGACGCCGACACCGGCTTCGGTGAACCCATGAGTGCTGCCCGCACCATCACCGTGCTCGAAGATGCCGGGCTGGCCGGATGCCACCTCGAAGACCAGGTCAATCCCAAGCGGTGCGGACACCTCGACGGCAAGGCCGTGGTGCCTACCAGCGAGATGATCAAACGGCTGCGGGCCGCGGTCACCGCGCGCCGGGACCCGAACTTCGTCATCTGCGCCCGCACCGATGCCGCCGGCATCGAAGGGCTTCCCGCCGCGATCGAGCGTGCAAAGGCCTACGCAGAAGCCGGTGCCGACCTCATCTTCACCGAAGCGCTACAGGGCCCGGATGATTTCGAAAAGTTCCGTGCCGCAGTCGATGTGCCGCTGCTGGCCAACATGACCGAGTTCGGCAAGTCGGAACTGCTCACTACCACGCAACTGTCCGACCTCGGCTACAACGCAGTGATCTACCCGGTGACCACGCTGCGGCTGGCGATGTTCGCCGTCGAAGTGGGCCTGCGCGAGATCGACTCGGCTGGAACGCAAGCCGGACTGCTCGACCAGATGCAGCACCGCAGTCGGCTCTACGAGCTGCTGCGGTACGCCGAGTACAACCAGTTCGACGATGACATCTTCAACTTCACCATTCAAGGAGGCAGACGGTGACCACCGCGGATATTCACAAGGGCCTCGCCGGCGTCGTCGTCGACACCACCGCCATCTCCAAGGTCGTGCCGGAGACCAACTCGCTGACCTACCGCGGCTATCCCGTGCAGGACCTGGCGGCGCGTGTGAGCTTTGAGCAGGTCGCCTACCTGCTCTGGCACGGTGAGCTGCCCACGGACGCCGAGTCGGCGTTGTTCTGCCAACGGGAGCGGGCGGCGCGGCGAGTGGACCGGTCGCTGCTGTCGCTGGTGGACAAGCTCCCGGAGAACTGCCACCCGATGGACGTGGTGCGTACCGCGATCAGTTACCTGGGTGCCGAGGACGCGGAAGAGGACGATCCCTCCGAGTCGGCAAACTTCGCCAAGGCGCTGCGGATGTTCGCGGTGCTGCCGACCATCGTCGCCGCCGACATGCGGCGTCGGCGCGGTCTGGACCCGATCGCACCGCACAGCCACCTCGGCTACTCCGAGAACTTCCTGCGGATGTGCTTCGGTGAGGTGCCCGACCCGGTCATCGTGACGGCCTTCGAGCAGTCCATGATCCTCTACGCCGAGCACAGCTTCAACGCGTCCACCTTCGCCGCGCGGGTGGTCACCTCCACCCAGTCCGACATCTACAGTGCCGTCACCGCGGCCATCGGCGCGCTCAAGGGCTCGCTGCACGGCGGGGCCAACGAGGCGGTCATGCACGACATGATCGAGATCGGGGAGCCGGAGAGGGCCGCAGAGTGGCTGCACGCCAAGCTGTCTCGCAAGGACAAGGTGATGGGGTTCGGCCACCGGGTGTACAAGCACGGGGACTCTCGGGTGCCGACCATGAAGGCGGCGCTGGAGCGGGTCGCCGCCGAGCGTCACGGCCAGCGCTGGTTGGACATCTATCGCATCTTGGAGGCCGAGATGTTCGCGGCCACCGGGATTTTGCCCAACCTGGACTTCCCGACCGGGCCGGCCTACTACCTGATGGGCTTCGACATTCCGATGTTCACCCCGCTGTTCGTGATGAGCCGAATCACCGGATGGACCGCGCACATCATCGAGCAGACCGCGTCCAACGCGCTGATCCGTCCGCTGAGTGCGTATTCGGGAAGTCCCCAGCGCGTCGTCGGCGCGCGCTGAGGCATCAGCCGAGCGCGGTGAGCTCCAGGCGCTCGAGGCGGCGCACCAGCAGGCTGGGCAGCCAGCGGCCGGCCTCGGCGATGCCGAACTGCGATGTGCGTGCCAGCAGTTCGCCGATCACGATCCTGGCCTCCAGCCGCGCCAGGGCGGCGCCGACGCAGAAGTGCGCGCCCTTTCCGAATGCCAGGTGACTCTGCGCAGGGCGGTCCACCTGGAACTCGTTCGGCGCGGCAAACCGCGACGGGTCCCGGTTGGCCGCGCCCCACAGCAACAGCAGCCGTGATCCAGCCGGCAGATTCACCCCGCCGAGGCTGGTGTCGCGCCGGACATGGCGGTAGTGACCGCGGAACGGCGACTCGCACCGCAACACCTCTTCGAGGAACGGGCCCAACAGCTCCGGTGCGTCGCGAACCCGACGCTGGACCTCCGGGCGCGTCGCCAAAATCCAGGCGGCCGAACCGATCAGCGATGCCGTCGACTCACCGCCGGCGCTGAACAGGGTGATCATCATGACCTGGGCGGTGAGGTTGTCGAGTGCGCCGGAGGCGCAGGCGGTGGCCAAGTCGCCGAGCAGGTTGTCGCGCGGATCGAGAGCGGCCCGCCCGAAATGGTCGTTGATGTAACCCGCGAGCTCCATGACGGCGACACCCGCGCGGGCGAGTTGGTCAGCGTCGACCAGCCCCTCCACCACTTGGGTGCCGGCGTAACCCCAGGCCGCCAGCTGATCCACGTCCTCGTCGGGCACACCGATCAGCCGCGCCACGATCATCATCGGCAGCCGGTTGGCGACGGCGCTCATCCACTCGATGCGTCCATCGCGGACCCCGTCGTGCCACAACTGGTCCATCGTCTCGGAGATGAACGGCTCCAAAGCGCGAATCCGTTTGGCCGCCAGCTGTGGCACCAGCATCTTGCGGTGCGCGGCATGAGCCGGGTCGTCGGCGGTGGCCAGCACATGGGTGGGGTCTTCGAGTCCGGGCATCGGGAAGGTGGCCACCGTGCCGTCGGGTTGGTAGAGCATGGTCCCGGTCAGGTTTGAGGAGAAGTCCTGCACTCGCGCCACCGCCTCGATGACCGCATCCCAGCCGCACACCGCATAGAACCCGGAATCACCGATCGGGTGCACCGGGGCGTGCGCCAGCATCCGCTCGTACAACGGGTACGGGTCTTGAATGCACGCGTCGTCGAACAGGCGCAGGCCCATCTGGTCTGTCTCTACTGGCATGGCGTCTAGGCTGCTCAAGGTGCGCTACCTGCGTCAATGCGCTGCCCGAAGTTGAAAGCCGTCGTTGGAGCCGGTGGCCGGGGATCGTCTCAGAGCGCGCCGCGGACCTGCAGACACGGTGAGAATTCGGTCTATTTTTGTCTCACGCTGAGATAAAGTTTGCAGGCGGAGGGAGTGCGCGATGACCGGGCATGACTGGCTGGTGGGAGAGGACCGTCGTGCCGCCGGCGCCGAACGCATCTACGCCGCCGCGATGGATCTGGTGATTCGCGAGGGGATCGATGCCCTCGACATCGACGTCTTGGCGGCCCGGGTGCATTGCTCGCGCGCCACCATCTATCGGCATGCCGGCGGCAAGGCCGAGATTCGCGATGCCGTCCTGGCGCGGGCGGCCGCACGCATTGTGGACACTGTGCGCCAGGCGGTCGCCGGGCGCAGCGGGGCCGATCGGGTGGTGGCCGCGATGGCGGCGGCACTGCAGCGGATCCGCTCGGATCCGCTTGTCCAACCGATGGTCGGCTCGGTGCGCGGCGCGCAGGAGATGACCCGACTGGCCGCATCGCCCATGGTCGCCGGTTTCGCCCGCGACCTCGGTGGTCTGAGCGAGGACGATCGGCTGGCCGCGCAGTGGGTCGTGCGGGTGCTGCTTTCGCTGTTGTGCTGGCCCCTCGAGGACGCCGCGGCCGAGCAGCAGATTCTGGAGCGCTTCGTCGCCCCGGCCTTCGCCGGGGACGGTTTCGCCGCGCAGACCTAGAACACGTTCTAGTCTGGCCGTCATGGGATTTCTCAAACCTGAACTGCCCGTTGTCGACTTCGCCGAATGGAGCAAGGGCACGCGCAGCGAGAAGATCCGGCCGATGGCCCGGCACTGGGCCGAGGTGGGTTTCGGCACGCCGGTGGTGCTGCACCTGTTCTATGTGCTCAAGATCGGCCTCTACATCCTGGGCGCCTGGCTGTTTGCGCTGAGCACCGCCGGGGTCGACGGATTCACCGAGGTACGGCAGTGGTGGAGCGAACCGATCGTCTTCGAGAAGGTCGTGCTCTACACGATGTTGTTCGAGGTGATCGGCCTGGGCTGCGGCTTCGGCCCGCTCAACAACCGGTTCTTCCCGCCGATGGGATCGATTCTGTACTGGTTGCGGCCGGGCACCATCCGGCTGCCACCATGGCCGCGGCGCATCCCGCTGACCGCCGGCACCAACCGCACGCCGGTGGACGCCGCCCTGTATGCGGCGCTGCTGGTGATGCTGGTGGTCGCGCTGGTCTCCGACGGAACCGGCCCCATCGCCGCGCTGCACACGAACGTCGGGGTGTTGCCGCACTGGCAGATCCTGACGATTCTGGGGATCCTGGCCACGATCGGGTTGCGCGACAAGGTGATCTTCCTGGCGGCCCGCGGCGAGGTCTACGCCCCGCTGGCGGCGGCATTCCTGTTCACCGGGGTCGACATGATCATTGCGGCCAAAGCGATCTTCATGGTGATCTGGATGGGCGCGGCGACTTCAAAACTCAACCACCATTTCCCATTCGTCATCTCGACGATGATGAGCAACAACCCGCTGATCCGGCCGAAGCCGCTCAAGCGCGCCTTCTTCAAGAACTTCCCCGAAGACCTGCGCCCCGGCGGTCCATCCAAGGCGCTGGCGCATGTGAGCACGGCGATCGAGATGCTCGTGCCACTGGCACTGTTCTTCTGCCACGGTGGTCTGCCCACCGCGACCGCGGCCTTTGTCATGGTCTGTTTCCACCTGGGGATCCTGGCGGCGATCCCGATGGGCGTGCCGTTGGAGTGGAACGTCTTCATGATCTTCGGGGTGCTGTCGTTGTTCGTCGCACACGCCGATCTCGGGTTGTCCGACCTCAACAACCCGCTGGCGGTGGCGCTGCTGTTCGCCATCAGCGCGGGCACGGTGGTGGCGGGCAACCTGTTCCCGCACAAGGTTTCCTTCCTGCCCGGCATGCGGTACTACGCCGGAAACTGGGACACCACCCTGTGGTGCCTGAAGCCGTCGGCGGAAGAGAAGATGGCGCGCGGGATTGTCGCGATCGCCAGCATGCCCGCCGCGCAGTTGGAACGGTTCTACGGAAGTGCCGAGGCCGCTCAGATCCCGATCTACATGGGGTATGCGTTCCGCGGCTTCAACACCCACGGCCGGGCGCTGTTCAGCCTGGCGCACCGGGCGATGGCTGACGGTGACGAGAGCGACTACTCGCTGACCGACGGCGAGCGGATCTGTTCGACGGCCATCGGCTGGAACTTCGGCGACGGCCACATGACCAATGAGCAGCTGATCGAGGCCTTGCAGCAGCGCTGTGGATTCGAGCCGGGGGAGGTGCGGGTGGTGATTCTCGATGCGCAGCCGATCCATCGGCAGACCCAGGCTTACCGGCTGGTGGACGCCGCCACCGGTGAGTTCGAGCGCGGCCACGTCAAGGTGGCCGACATGCTGGAGCGCCAGCCCTGGCAGGACGATCTGCCGATTTACGTCGACGGCGCCGCCTCGGTGTGACCTAGATAACTGGTCCAACCAGTTGACCAGTGGGGGTGGGTGCCTGACCATGGAGACCATGGATCTGGCGCCCATCTCCCGCACCGCGCTCTCCGACACGATCTTCGTGCGGCTCGTCGAAGAGATCCTGACCGGACGCTTGCCTGCCGGCGGGCCGCTTCCGTCCGAACGCGAACTGGCGCTGACCCTGCAGGTCAACCGGCACGCGGTGCGCGAAGCGCTCAAGCGGCTGCAGCAGGCGGGACTGGTCCGGATCAGCCACGGCGGAAAGACCCGGGTGCTGGACTGGCGGCAAAGCGCCGGCCTGGACGCGCTGACCGGATTGGCTGTCGCCGGGGCGATTCCGGCGCGCCAGATCATCGGCGACGTCGCGGTGATGCGCCGCTCGATCGCCGCGGACGCCGCACGACTCTGCGCGCGGAACGCCTCGGCCGAACAGCGGGCCGCGATCATCGCGGCCGCCGCGGACTACCCGATCTCCGGCGACCTTGCGGCGGTCAGCGACGCCGACCTGGCGTTCTGGATCGCCGTAATTGACGCATCCGGCAATATTGCCTACCGGCTGGCGCTCAACACCTTGGTCGCCGCCTACGACGAGATCGGCCGCGACGCCATCTATGCGTTGGGAGCCGCCGAATTCGCCGACCGCAGCTCCCACATCGACCTCGCCGCCGCGATCGCAGCCGCCGACGAGGACGCGGCGTACCGCCTCGCCGAAGAATTGCTGACCCGGTTCGTCACGGCCTGTCAGGCCGGCACCGAGGGCGAGGAGTAGCCGCATGTTCGACCTCATCGCGCACGCCATCCCGGTCTTCATGCTCTGTCTGCTGTTGGAAGCCGTGTCGTTCGCGGTGCGTCCCGACGATCAGGAGCGCGGCTACGAGATGCGCGACACCAGCACCAGCCTCACGATGGGAATCGGCAACGTCGTCATCAACATCGGCTGGAAGCTGGTGGTGCTGGCGATCTTCAGCGGGGCCTATCTGCTGGCACCGGTTCACCTGCCGGCCAGCAACCCACTGACCTGGATCGCACTGTTCGTCGCCGACGACATCGCCTACTACTGGTACCACCGCACGCACCACACCATCCGGGTGTTCTGGGCCAGCCACGTGGTGCACCACTCCAGTCAGCACTACAACCTGTCCACCGCGCTGCGCCAGACCTGGACGCCGTTCACCTCGGTGCCGTTCTGGATACTGTTGGCGTTCGCCGGATTCGCCCCGTGGATGATCCTGCTGCAGCAGTCGGTCAGCCTGCTCTACCAGTTCTTCATCCACACCGAGCGGGTCGGAAAACTTTGGCGGCCAATCGAATTCATCTTCAACACCCCGTCGCACCACCGGGTGCACCACGGGGCGAACGCCCAATACCTTGACAAGAACTACGGGGGAATCCTCATCGTCTGGGACCGGCTGTTCGGCACCTTCCAGCCCGAGGACGAGCGCGTCGTCTACGGCTTGACCAAGAACATCGACACCTTCAATCCGGTGCGAGTGGCCACCCACGAATACGTGGCCATCTGGCGCGACATCCGTGCGGCTCGCAGTTGGCGTGCGGTGTGGGGCCACCTCTTTCGCGGCCCGGGATGGCAACCGGCAGCTTAGGCGCCGGGCGTGACCCACTCGTCGTAGAACGGCGGCATCTGCGAGGCCCGGGAGGTGAACTGGGCGTCGCGCTTCTCCAAAAACGCCCGCACCCCGTCGGCCCCGTCGCCGATGCTGGTGTAGAACATCGCCAGTGAATCGACCCGGTGCGCCTCCACCGGGTCCGGTTGCGCGGAGTTGCGGTAGAGCATCTGACGGATCAGCGCGAACGACACCGGCGAGCGGCCCTTGGTCCAGGCATCGGCCAGCGCCCGCGCGTCAGCCAACAGTGCTTCGGGCTCGTGCAGCGACCCCGCGATCCCGCAGCCGAGTGCCCCCTCGGCATCGAGGATGTCGGCGCGGTAGAGCAGATCCAGGGCGGTCGGCATGCCGACGATCCGGGGCAGAAACCACGTCGAGCACGCCTCGGGAGTGATGCCCAGCTTGCCGAAGACCAGACCGAAACGCGCCTTGGTGGAGAACAGCCGGGCGTCCATGGCCAGCATCATGGTGGCCCCGATCCCGACCGCGGGCCCGTTGACCGCGGCGATCACCGGTTTACGGCAGTTGTAGATCGCCAAGGTCACCCGCCCGCCGGTGTCGCGCACCCGGGCCAGCTCGGGGTCGTCGAGGTCGGCCATGTCGGCCAGCGACGGCGACTTGGACTCATCCAGGCCGAACACGTTGCCGGAACTGGACAGGTCCATGCCCGCGCAGAAGGCGCGCCCCGAGCCGGTGACGATCACCGCGCGGACGGCGTCGTCGTAATTGACGTCGACGAAAGTTCGCTCCAGCTCCTCGGCCATCTCGACGGTGAAGGCGTTGAGATTGTCCGGCCGGTTCAAATACACGGTGAGAATGCCGTCTTCGACCTCATGGCGCAGCGTGGTGAACTCCATCGCCCCGAGGCTAGTGGGCCTCGGCGCGAGACAAGAAGCGGGGCACGATGGCCGCCGCGGTGGTGGCGACCGCAGTCGACGCCAGCGCCTGGCCCCAGCCGATCGGGCCCAGCGGCGTGCAACCCATGAACTGACTGATCCCCGGGATGCTGATCAGCAGGGCCAACGCCGCGAACGACCCGCCGGCGGTGGCCAGCACCATCGGCGAGCGTGACTCCAGCAGGGTCTGCGCCAACTGGGTGGTCACCAGCGCGACCAGCGCCACCGTCGACGCGCGGCGGGGCAGGCCGGTGAGCCGGCCCATGAACCATGCCGCGAGGGTGGCGCTGGCCGTGGTGGTGCCCCGTAGTGTCACCGCGCGCAGCAGCGCCTTCTCATCGGGCCCGCGTCCCCCGAACGGCATGGGACGCCGAGGCTGGCTGATCGCCAGCGCGGTGGCCGGGAACGCGTCGGTCACGATGTTGACCAGCAACAGCTGCCGGGTGTTCAACGGTGCCTGACCGGTCAGCGTGCTGCCGATGATCGCGAACAACGCGCCGCTGGCGTTGCCGCCCAGCAGCACCGCCACCGCGGCCTGCACCCGCTGCCACAGCTGGCTGCCCTCGTTCAGGGCGTCCAGCAGGGTCTCGATCTTCCCGTCGAGCAGCACCACGTCGGCGGCCGTGTGGGCGGCGTCGCTGCCCTGCGCGACGATGCCGATCCCGACGGTGGCGGCCCGGATGGCGGCGGCGTCGTTGGCGCCGTCACCGACCATGGCCGAGACCTTGCCGCTGCGCTCAAGTGCCTGAACCACCTGCACCTTGTTCGCCGGCGACATACGGGCGAACACCACCCGCTCGGACACCGCGCGTTCCTGCTCCGTGCCCGACAGCGCCTCCCACTCCGTGCCGGTGATCACCTGATCGGCGGACAGCTGCACGCCCATCTTGCGGGCGATCGCACGGCCGGTGGTCGGGTGATCGCCGGTGATCATCCGAATGGGCACCTGCCGGCGGTCCAGCTCGGCCAGCAGCCCCGCCGACCCGGCGCGTGGCGTGTCGGCGATACCGACGAACCCGACCAGCGTCAAACCGTCGGCGCACTGCTGCGCCAGCGTCGCGAGCTGGGCTTCGGGATCGTCCGGATCTGCCGAAAGCGCCTGCACCTGAGCGGAACTGAGCTCGCGTCGTGCTACCGCGAGCACCCGCAGGCCCTCGTCGGCCAGCTGCTCCACCACATCGTGGATGTCGGCCGGGACGTCACCGCAGGCGGCCAACACCACCTCCGGTGCACCCTTGATGGTCAACTCGGCGCCGAACACCGACGCCGCGAACGGCCGCCCGGAGCGAAACGGCAGATGGGCATCGGCTGTCCCCGAAGCGACGGCTCCGGGCACCTGGGCTGCCGCCGCCACGATCGCCGTATCGGTCGCGTCGACATGGCTCTGCCCCTTGGCCGACGCCGTCGCACGCTCCGCGCACCGCAGTACCTCGTCACGGGAATGATCGGCCGCCGTACGCACCTCGGTGACCCGCAACCGGTTCTCGCTCAGGGTGCCGGTCTTGTCGAAACACACCACGTCGACGCGGCCCAGGGCCTCCACGGAGCGGGGCACCCGCACCAGCACACCGGATTTGGTGAGACGCTGGGCCGAGGCGTGCTGAGCCAGCGTCGCCACCACCGGCATGCCCTCGGGGACAGCGGCCACCGCCACCGACACTCCGTTGGCCACCGCCTGCTGCAGCCGGGTGGCCCGCAACACGCCAAGCACGCTGACCAGACCGCCGGCCATCAGGCTCAGCGGCCAAGTCCGGGTGGTGATCTGTCCGAGCTGATGGGTCAGCCCGATATCCCCGTGCCGGCTGGTGACCAGGTCAGCGGCGCGCCGCACCTCGGTGTCGGGGCCCACCGCGGTCACCAGCGCCAGACCGCTCCCGGAGGCCACGGTGGTGGCCGCGAACAGCATGCAGCGACGCTCGGCCAGCTCGGCGCCCGGGGTGGCATCGATCTGCTTGGCCACCGGCAACGACTCACCGGTGAGCGAGGACTCGTCGACCTCCAGCTTCTCCAGCTCGACCAACCGGGCGTCGGCGGGCACCACATCGTCGGGACCCACCTCGATCAGGTCGCCACGCTGCAGCTGCTCGGGAAGCACCTGGACGCGGTCGCGGGTGCCATCGGGCCGGATCGTCACCTTCCAGGCGGGCGGGATCTGCTCGGCCAGAAGCCGATCCAGCCGCAGTTCGGCGCTCAACCGTTGACCGGCCGCCAGGACCGCATTGCTGACCAGGACAGAGCCGACCATGAGCGCGTCGAGGGGTGCGCCCAGCAGCGCGGTGGCAGCGGCGCCCAGTCCCAGGACGGGTGTCAGTGGATCGGACAGTTCATCACGCACCGCGTCCAGGAACTGCCAGACCACGTGCCGCCCGGCGATGCCGGTGTCCGGCGCGACGTCGGGCCGCGACAGCGAGCTCAGGGCGGCACGCGCCTGCTCGACCGACATGGCATGCCACTCCTCGACGGGGACCGGCCGGGGCAGCGGCGCCGTGATCACCCGGCGGGCCGTCCAGTAGCCCGACACCAGACCCACGGTCGCGCCCAGCGCCACCGGCTCAGGACCGCGTCCTCGCACCGTGGGTATGAGCAGCATCGAACCCAATGCCGAAGCGCCGGTGGACAAGGCGATACCCAGACGGGTGGCCTCCTGGGCTGCGGGCAGGGCATGCAGCACCCGCCAGACCCCGGACAGGTCATCGATGATCAGGTCCGCCACCGGCGGCTCGCCGTCGTCGGGCAGGATGCCGATCCCGAGGTCGGCCGCCGACAGCGCCTGGGCGGCCGCAGAGGAGACCACCGCCACGGTGTGGCCGTCCTGCTGGTAGTCGCGCACCGCATGAAGCAGCGTGACGTCGATCGAATCGCCCGTCAGGGGAGCGATTTCGTCGAATGCGGGCCGCAGCACTCCCAGGCCGGTGGAGTCGTCCACGGTCACCGTGCGCACCTGGGCGCGCTGTGTCTCGGCGAGCGTCGCGGCCGCCAGGGGATGCGGCGACGGAGCAACCAGTGCCTCGGTGCCGGGGCGGCCGGGGACGGGATGCCACCCTGGCCGCAGGTCACCTGCCGCGAGCATCTCCCGGGCGCTTTCCCAGGCGGTCAGATCCTTCTCGTCGGTGCCGCGCAGTCCCGCCAGGCGCAGCGCTGCGGTCCGCAGCACGCGCGGATCGAGGATCACCACGTCGATGCGGTCCAGTCGACGCAGGCTGTCCGGGTCGACCTGCAGTGCTTCGTCCCGGTTGGCCAGCCCGCGGCCCAATGTGGCGGCGAATGATTCGTGCGTGGCCCGGGTGGCTTTGGGCACCGCGACCAACGCGGCATTGCCGGCCAGTTCCGGGTCGCGGCTGGTCGCGGCGACGACGGCGGCGCCGATCGCCTGAATCCAGGTCCCGCGCTGGAGGTTGTGGTCGACCGGGCTCTCCGGGGATTCGGTCGTGCGCTGGGCCGGCCGGGCAGCCGGGCGGGCCAGTTCCGGCTCGCGCCGCGCCCAGGCCCGGGTGTCCGCGCGCGCTTCGGCGGCCCTGATGGTGTTGATCGCCAGGTCCACTGCCAGCATCGATGGCGCCGCGGCCAGGGCGTTGACGGCGGTGGTCGCCATCCCCAACGCGGTGGCGGTGGCGCGCTTGCCGATTCGTTCCTCCAGCATGCGGCGCAGTTGCGGCTGGTGGTCCAGGGTGATCACCGCGCCCTGGAGGCTGGAGGGCAACCGGCGAAACCGCAGCACGCGACTGGCAACTGCCAGACCCAGGCCGACGGCATTGATGCCGGCCATCGCGGCGCTGCTGACCGCGATCAGACCATCGCCGGGTTCGGGGGCCGGGCGAAGGTGTCGGGGTGGGCGGTCGGCCTCCGCCGGTGGGTCGGCAACCACCTCATAGTCCGGCTCGACATCGTCGGCCAAGGCAGCTATCGAGGGGGGCATCGGTCTCCTTCGCTCGGCGACCGAAGCCGTGGAGACAGCCCGCGGAACCTTCGGTCGACATGATTGATCGTCCGAAGGTCTCGCTCGCGAAAGTCCAGGTCCGCTGAATGACCGGGCGGGTGCAACCGCCGTATTGACGACCATTCACATCCACCACCGGTGTGGCGGGTAGGAACTACTCCCCTTCGCGTCCGAGGCTAGGGCCGGTAAGCAGCTGTCGGCTGAACGCCGCCGAGACTCGACCTGAAGTGTCGGTGAATTACTGCCCCTTCCAACCGATCTGGGCCGCCTCCTCCGGTTTATGTCGGCGGCGACCAGTAGGCGAGCATCTCGGCGAAGGTGTCGAAAGCCGGCTTCGAAGTACCGTAGGGAGCCTCGAAGTGCAGGCTCAACGGGAACCCCAATTCGGCCACGCCATCGATCACCCGCTTGTAGAGATCGAGCAACTGGCGGCGTTTGGCGTCGGGTTCGCCCGCGGCCAGAGTCCGCACGAAGTCCTGTTCGGCGGCGACGGCCTCATTGCCCGGGTCCTGGATCAGCCAGTCGATCAGCCCGACCTTGGACTCCATCTTGGGCACGAAGCCGAACGACAACAGGACCTCGGGCCGGTGGTCGCTGGCCTGGGTGAAGTCGCGCAGGAATCCCGCGATGGCATCCGAGTAGAGCAGCTGCGTCATCCCGAACGTGGCGCCCCGCTCGCATTTGAAGGCGAAGCGATCCTGTTCGGCGTCTCGGGTCGGGATGAGGATGACTCCCCGGTTGTCCACGAGATCGTCGAACTTGGACAGGGCGTCGGTGGGTGCGACGCCGCCGCCCTCTCCGTCGTTGAGCGTGCGGGGGACACCGACGAAGATGATTCCGTCGAACCCGGCCTGGCGCAGCCCCGACAGTCGTGTGCGCAGCGCGGACTCATCGAGGAAGGCGGTGACCTGCGTGCACAGTCCGCGCACTCCGGGCAGTTCGGGACCGATGACCGACCAGAAGTCGCTCACGTCGAGTTTGGGGTGCATCTCGACCGGCCGATCGTCGTCTTCGGGGATCAACCCGGGGATCATGACGTGACCGATCCGGCCCGCGATGCCCGCTTGGGCGGATAACTGCAGGACCTTGTGGGCCTCTTCGCGGGCCTGCTTGACGCCGCGGTCGGTGTTGGGCGGCACCAATTCCAGTGCAATGGTGTTCAGCGGCACCAGGGAACTCCGTATCTCAAGAGGGGAACGGACATGTTGCGCCCCAGAAAAGCTCTGGGGCGCAACATGTCAGACGGTCACAGGCCGGCGCGGGCTTCCTTCGCGGCAGCGACCAGGTTGGCCAGGGACGCGGTGACCTCGTCGGTCTTGCGGGTCTTCAGGCCGCAATCCGGGTTGACCCAGAGGCGTTGCGCGGGAACGGCACTCAGTGCCTCGCGTAGCGACGACGCCATCTCGTCGGTGCTGGGAACACGCGGCGAGTGGATGTCGTAGACGCCCGGCCCGACACCGTTGGAGAACCCGATCGCGTTGAGGTCGTCGAGCACCTCCATGTGCGAGCGGGCCGCCTCGATCGAGGTGACGTCGGCGTCCAGGTCCGCGATCGCACCGATCACCTCACCGAACTCCGAGTAGCACAGGTGCGTGTGGATCTGCGTCGCGTTGGACACGCCGGAGGTGGACAGCCGGAACGAGCCGACCGCCCACTCCAGGTAGGCCGCCTTGTCGGCGTCGCGCACCGGCAGCAGCTCACGCAGGGCCGGCTCGTCGACCTGGATCACCGCGATCCCGGCGGATTCCAGATCCACCGTCTCCTCGCGAATCGCCAGCGCCACCTGATAGGCGGTGTCGGCCAGCGGCTGGTCGTCACGGACGAACGACCAGGCCAGGATGGTCACCGGACCGGTGAGCATGCCCTTGACCGGCCTGTCGGTCAGCGACTGGGCGTAGGTGGCCCACTCGACCGTCATCGGCTTGGGCCGCGCGACGTCACCGAACAGCACCGGCGGGCGCACGCAGCGGCTGCCGTAAGACTGCACCCAGCCGTTGCTGGTGGCGAAGAAGCCGTCCAGCTGCTCGGCGAAGTACTGCACCATGTCGTTGCGCTCCGGCTCGCCGTGCACCAGCACGTCGAGGCCGAGTTCTTCCTGCAGCTTGATGACCGCGGCCACTTCGGCCTTCATCCGGTTGGTGTACTCCGCCTCGTCGATCTCGCCGGCCACCAGCGCGGCACGGGCCTTGCGGATCTCCACGGTCTGCGGGAAGGAACCGATCGTGGTGGTCGGCAGCGGCGGTAGGTGCAGCCGCTCGTCCTGAGCGGCGCGTCGCTCTTCGGCCGATCCGCGCTGGATGCCCGCCTCCTTGATCGTGGCGATCTGGGCGCGCAGCGCCGCGTTGTTCAGCCGCGGGTCGGACCTGCGGGAGGCAACCGCGGCATTGGACGCGGCGATCTGTTCGGCGACCGCGTCGCGGCCCTCACGCAGGGCGCGGGCCAGGGTGGCCACTTCGGTCACCTTCTCGGCGCCGAAGGCGAGCCAGCTGCGCAGCGCGTCGTCCAGGCCGGTCTCGGGCTCCAGCGAGTAGGGCACGTGCAATGTCGAGCACGACGTAGATACAGCAACCGCATCCGCCGATCCCAGCAGTGACGCCAGCTTGGCCAGCGCGGCCTGCAGGTCGGTGCGCCAGATGTTGCGGCCGTCGACCACACCGGCAACCAGCATCTTGGAGGCCAGCTCCGGCACGGACGCGATCTTGGCGTCCGCGCCGTAGACCAGGTCGACGCCGATCGCCTCGACCGGAGTGCGGGCCAGGGCGGGCAGCCCGGCCCCGGGGTCACCGAAGTAGGTGGCCACGAAGATCGCCGGCCGCTTGCTCAGCGCGCCGAGGTGGTTGTAGACCTGCTCGGCCAACGCGGGGGCGTCCGCCGAGATGTCGGTCACCAGCACCGGCTCGTCGATCTGCACCCACTGTGCGCCGGCGTCGGCCAGCTTGCCCAACAACTCGGCGTAGACGCCGGTCAACTCGTCAAGGCGCGAGATCGGTGCGTCCGCACCGTCGACGGCCTTGCTCAGCAGCAGGAAGGTGACCGGCCCGATGATCACCGGACGAGCGTTGATGCCCTGCTCCTGGGCCTCGGCGAGCTCGGAGAGCACCTTGGCCGGGTTCAGCGAGAACTTCGTGTCCGGGCCGATCTCGGGAACGATGTAGTGGTAGTTGGTGTCGAACCACTTCGTCATCTCCAGCGGAGCGATCTCGGCGTTGCCCCGGGCGGCGGCGAAGTAGCGGTCCAGCTCGTCGGCGACGCCGGCCACCCGGGCCGGCAGTGCGCCCAGCAGTACTGCGGTGTCGAGCATCTGGTCGTAGTAGGAGAACGTGTTCACCGGCACCGAGTCCAGCCCGGCGGCGGCCAGCTGTGCCCAGGTGTCCCGGCGCAGGCCGGCGGCCACCGTCTTCAGTTCGTCCTGGCCGATGCGGCCGGCCCAGTAGCTTTCGGTGGCGCGCTTGAGTTCGCGTCGCGGCCCGATTCGCGGTGAGCCGAGAACGGTGGCGGTAAAAGGTTGAACGGTCACGATTTGATCCTTCGATCGACGAGGGTGGGTCAACGCCAGCAGCCGCCCAGCTGATCCGGTCCCGTGCCTATATATAAAGCACTATAACCCTCAAAACCAGACGCCTATTCCGCGAGGCGTTGATCCGCCGGGCGCGGCGCGCCCAGCACAACGGGCAGGTATTCGGACTCGCAGGCACGCACCGAGGTGCTCCTAATGGCCGTCGCTTCCCAGTCGGTGGGCGAACCCGTGACCAGTGCTTATGACGGCGGTCGTTCCTGCATACCGCTGCGGGACAGTCCCGGATTCTCACCGGGTTCCCTCTTGCGCTCCACGGAAAACTGCGTAAACCGCGGTGCGCTCGATGCCGAGGCCGCCTGGCGGCGACAACGGCAAACCAGTTGCGTGATCGAGGTTACTCGGCTCGGCCCGCCGCGAGTGCCTCCGGGATCGGGCTCTGGCCGTCGTTGAATTCGATGGTGCGGCCGATGGTCGAGTTGTCGGCCAGGCAGGCTGCGATCGCCAACGCGACGTTGCCGCGGGAGACCTGCCCTTTGCCGGGGTCGGGGCCGACGGCGATCCGGCCGGTCGCCGGCTCAAGGGTCAGCCGGCTGGGTCCCAGCACCGTCCAGTCCAGGTCGGTGGCGCGCAGGTGGGCGTCGGCGGCGGCCTTGGCCTGAGCGTACGGATAGAACGGGTCGCCCTCGGCCACACCGTGATCGGGGCCGGCGCCGAAGTAGGACACCATGACGAACCGCCGCACGCCGGCCTGCGCGGCGGCGTCGATGGTGCGGATGGCGGCATCGCGGTCGACGGCGTAGGTACGGGCGGGGTTCCCGCCACCGGCGCCGGCGGAGAACACCACCGCGTCGTGATCGGCCACCAGCCGCGCCAGGCCGTCGGTGTCGAGCTGCTCGATGTCGGCCACCACCGGGACCGCGCCGGTGACCGCGACCTCCTCGGCGTGGTCGGGGTTGCGGAACACCGAACTGACCTGGTTGCGGGTTTGGGAAAGAATCGGGGCGAGCAGCAGGGCGACCTTGCCGTGGCCACCGATGATCACAATGCGTGCCATGGAATCGACGGTACGCGGGAGCCCGGAGTGACCCCCGCTGACACCGGCCGGGCGCGCCCGTCGACAATCGAGGCAACAAGACCCCGAACGAACTAAGGAGCACCCATGGCTGAAGCCGTCATCGTCGAAGCGGTGCGCGCGCCGATCGGCAAGCGCAACGGCGGACTGTCCGGGGTACACCCGGCCGAACTGTCCGCCCAGGTGCTCAACGGGCTGGTCAACCGGGCCGGCGTGGACCCGGCGCTGGTCGACGACGTGATCTGGGGCTGTGTCATGCAGGCCGGTGAGCAGGCCCTGGACATCGGCCGCACCGCGGTGCTGAGCGCGGGCTGGCCGGAGACGGTGCCCGCGGTGACCGTGGACCGCCAGTGTGGATCCAGCCAGCAGTCGGTGCACTTCGCCGCGGCCGGTGTGGTCGCCGGGCACTACGACGTCGTGGTGGCCGGGGGCGTCGAGTCGATGTCACGGACCCCGATGGGTTCGTCGCTGGCCAACGGCGGGCGCCCCTACGGCGACTCCTTCAAGGCGCGCTACAGCCAGACCCCCAACCAGGGCATCGGTGCGGAGATGATGGCCACCAAGTGGGGCCTGAGCCGCACCGCGCTCGACGAGTTCGCGCTGGCGTCGCACGACAAGGCCGGCGCCGCACAGGACGCCGGCGCCTTCAAGGACGAGATCGTCTCGATCACCGACCCCGAGGGCAACGTCATCAGTGCGGACGAGGGCATCCGCCGGGGGACTACCCTGGAGAAGATGGCGCAGCTCAAGCCTGCTTTCAAGGAGGACGGCGTGATTCACGCCGGTAACTCCAGCCAGATCTCCGACGGTTCGGCCGCGCTGCTGTTCATGTCGGCGGAGAAGGCCAAGGAACTGGGCCTGACCCCGCTGGCACGGGTGCACACCGCGACACTGGCCGGTGCCGACCCGGTGATGATGCTGTCCGCGCCGATCCCGGCCACCCAGAAGGCGCTGCAGCGCTCCGGCCTCAGCGTCGACGACATCGGGGTGTTCGAGGTCAACGAGGCGTTCGCCCCGGTGCCGATGGCGTGGCTGGCCGAGATCGGTGCCGACCTGAAGAAGCTCAACCCCAACGGCGGGGCGATCGCACTGGGTCACCCGCTCGGCGGCTCCGGCGCCCGGATCATGACCACCATGCTCTACCACATGCGCGCCAACGGGATTCGCTACGGACTGCAAACCATGTGCGAAGGCGGCGGCCAGGCCAACGCCACCATCTTGGAGCTGCTGTGAGTGCGGAAGCCGCTGTGAGTGAAGAGGCCGTTCTGGTAGAACGGCGCGACGGCGGCGTACTGGTGGTCACGATCAACCGGCCCGACGCCCGCAACGCGATCAACGGCGCCGTCAGTGCCGGCATCGGTGACGCCTTGGCGCAGGCTCAAGACGACGACGAGGTACGCGCGGTCGTGCTCACCGGCGCCGGCGACAAGTCGTTCAGTGCCGGAGCCGACCTCAAGGCGATCGCCAACCGGGAGAACATCTACCACCCGGAGCACCCGGAGTGGGGTTTCGCCGGCTTCGTGCAGCACTTCATCGACAAGCCCGTCATCGCGGCGGTCAACGGCACCGCGCTGGGCGGCGGCACCGAGATCGCGCTGGCCAGCGACCTGGTGATCGCCGAGCAGCGCGCCCAGTTCGGGCTGCCCGAGGTCAAGCGTGGCCTGATCGCCGGTGCCGGCGGGGTGTTCCGCATCGTCGACCAATTGCCTCGCAAGATCGCGCTGGAACTGCTCTACACCGGGGAGCCCATCTCGGCGGCCGACGCGGCCCGCTGGGGACTGGTCAACCGGGTGGTCGAGGACGGCGGGGCGCTGCAGGCAGCACTCGAGCTGGCCGAACGGATCACCAGCAACGCGCCGCTGTCGGTGCGGGCCAGCAAGCGGATCGCCTACGGCGTCGATGACGGCGCCATCCCCGGCGAAGTCGACGGTTGGGCTCGCACCGGCCGGGAGTTCTCCGCCGTGCTGCGGTCCGAGGACGCCAAGGAGGGACCCCGGGCGTTCGCCGAGAAGCGTGCACCAGTGTGGAAGGCGCGTTGAGCGGCGTGCCCGAGCCGCTTCTCATCTCCATCCGCGGGCGCGCCCCGCAGCTACACCCGGAGTCCTGGGTGGCGCCCAACGCCAGCCTGATCGGCCAGGTCAGCCTGGCCGCCCGGGCCAGCGTCTGGTACTCGGCGACCCTGCGCGCCGAGGTCGAACCGATCGAGATCGGCATCGACACCAACATCCAGGACGGCGTGACCATCCACGTCGACAAGGAGTTCCCCTGTCGGGTGGGGGCGCACGTCAGCGTCGGGCACAACGCGGTGCTGCACGGTTGCACCATTGAGGACGACTGCCTGATCGGCATGGGAGCGATCGTCCTCAATGGCGCCGTGGTGGGGGAGGGCTCGCTGGTCGCGGCCGGTGCCGTCATCCCGCAGGGGATGGTGGTGCCGCCGCGGTCACTGGTGTCGGGGGTTCCGGGCCGGGTGCGGCGCGACCTGAGCGAGGCCGAGGTCCGCAACAATCGGCACAATGCCGCGGCATACCGGCGACTGATCGAAGTCCATCGAGCGAACTAACGCATTTGGGCCACCGGCCGCCGTTTCGCCGCTACGTTTTAGGGACGTTGCTCAACCCGCCGCTGAGGGGACGTCCTCCTATGACCCAGATCAGTCCAACTCGCCCCGGCCTGCTGCGTGAGATCACCGACATCATGAGCCGGGTCGCGCCGCCCTATCACGAACCACGGGCAGTGGTGCAGCGGCGGCGCGCCGTGGTCGGAGTGGTCGTGCTGATCGGCGCAGCGGTACTGGTCGCCATGCACAGCAAGCTTCCCGGCGACCCGTCGTTCTACTGGCTCTCGCTGGTCTTGGCCGCGGTCTGGACGGTGGGGGCGGTGGTGGCCGGACCGCTGCACCTGGGCGTGTTGCGGTTCCGCGGACGCAACGAGCGGCCGGTATTCACCGGCACCGGCGTCGGCCTGGTACTGGGCGGCGTGTTCCTGCTGGGCGGGCTTGCGGTGCAGGGCATTCCGCCGCTGGCCGATCAGGTGGTCGCGATCCTGGCCTACACCACCGAAGCTTCGTGGCGGCTGGTGGTACTGATCGCACTTGTCAACGCGATCGCCGAGGAGCTGTTCTTCCGCGGCGCACTGTTCAGCGCCTTCGGTCGTCGCTCCCCGCTGGTGTTCTCCACCCTGCTCTACGTCGCGGCGATGATGGCCGCGGGCAACCTCATGGTCGGGTTGGCCGCGGTGATACTCGGTACCGTCTGTGCCTTCGAGCGCCGCGCTACCGGTGGCGTGCTGGCTCCGGTGCTGACCCACCTGGTGTGGGGGCTGATGATGGTGCTGGCGCTGCCCCCGATCTTCGGGATGTAGGCACCTCAGGAGTCGGTGAAATTGGCCGAACGGCGCTCCTGAAAAGCGCGGGTTCCCTCACGGAAGTCGTGGGCGTTCAACAGGATTGACTGCCCGACGTATTCGCGGTCCAGGGTAGCGTCCAGCTCGGTCAGGGTCGCGGTGTTGATGGCGTGCTTGGTCTTGGCGAACGCTGCGGCGGGTCCGGCCAGCAAGCCGACCAGCAGCTTGTCCACCTCGGCGTCGAACTCCTCGGCCGGGTACACCGCGCTGATCAGGCCCCAATCCAGGGCGTCGGCCGCGGACAGTCGTTCGGCCAGCAGCGCCAGCCGCATGGCGCGGGTCCGGCCCACGGCCGCGGCCACCAACGCGGAGGCGCCACCGTCGGGCATCAGCCCGATCTTGGTGAACGCCAACAGGAAAAAGGCCTTGTCCGAGGCCACCACCAAGTCGGAGGCCAGGGCCAGTGACACGCCGATACCGGCACACGGACCCTGCACCACGGCCACCACCGGCCGCGGCAACGCGACCATCGCACGGATTGCGCGGTTGGCCTCGACGATGATCTCGGTGGGAACGCCGTCGGTAGCGTCCTCGGCGCTGATCCCCGCTCCCGAGCAGAAACCGCGTCCCGCGCCGCCGAGCCGCACCGCGCGCACCCGGGGGTCACGCGCAGCGGCTTCCATGGCGTCGGCGATACCGGCCAGCACTCCGGTGGTCACCGAGTTGAGGCTGTCGGGTCGGTCGATGGTCACCGAGAGCACCCCATCGGCCAAGGTGACGGAAAGTCCGGCCACGGGGGCCACAGAGTCGATGCCGGAGTCGATTGCAGTCATGGCCCTCACCCTAGGATGCACATCACACAGGCACACGACGAGGAGGCAGATATGGCGGGACCACTGGCGGGGCTGCGGGTCATCGAACTGGCCGGGATCGGGCCGGGTCCGCATGCAGCGATGATCCTCGGCGACCTGGGCGCTGATGTGGTCCGCGTCGAGCGGCCACCGAAATTCGGCGGCGGTCCCAGCAAGGACACCATGCTGCGCAACCGGCGCTCGGTGACCGCTGACCTGAAGTCGCCGGAAGGCCGCGACCTGGTGCTGCAGCTGGTCGCCAAGGCCGATGTGCTGATCGAGGGCTTCCGGCCCGGCGTCACCGAGCGACTCGGCCTCGGCCCGGAGGACTGCGCCAAGGTCAACGAGCGGCTGATCTACGGCCGGATGACCGGCTGGGGACAGACCGGCCCCCGTGCTCAGCAGGCTGGCCACGACATCAACTACATCTCGCTGAACGGCACCTTGCACTCCATCGGTCGCAAGGGGGAGCGCCCCGTGCCGCCGCTGAACCTGACCGGTGACTTCGGCGGTGGGTCGATGTTCCTGCTGGTCGGCATCCTGTCCGCGCTGTGGGAGCTGCAGCGTTCCGGCAAGGGGCAGGTGATCGATGCGGCGATGGTCGACGGGGCCAGTGTGCTCTCGGCGATGATGTGGAGCTTCCGCTCGCAGGGCCTGTGGAGCGACGAGCGTGGCGTCAACATGCTCGACACCGGTGCGCCCTACTACGACACCTACGAATGTGCCGACGGGAAGTACGTCTCGGTCGGCTCGATCGAGCCGCAGTTCTACGCCGAACTGCTGGCCAAGCTGGAGCTGGACCCCGCCGAGTTGCCGGCGCAGAACGACGTCAGCGGTTGGCCAGTGCTGCGGGAGAAGCTGACCGCGGCGTTCGCCGCCCACGACCGCGACCACTGGGCCAAGGTGTTCGCCACCTCCGATGCCTGTGTGGCGCCGGTGTTGGCGTTCAACGAGGTGCAGGCCGATTCGCACATCACCGAGCGCGACACCTTCTACGACGTCGACGGTTACCTGCAGCCGATGCCGGCGCCGCGGTTCTCCCGCAGCGTTCCCGATGTCCCGACCCCGCCGGCCGTTCTGGGAGCCGACAACGAGTCCATCCGGAGCGACTGGGTATAGTCCCGACCAACCAGACGGTTGGGATCGAGAGGGGCCAAGAGAGTGCAGATCAAGGACGCGGTAGCCGTTGTCACCGGCGGTGCCTCCGGGTTGGGATTGGCGACGGCAAAACGCCTGCTGGACGCCGGCGGCCAGGTGGTGGTGATCGACCTCAAGGGCGAGGACGTGGTCAATGAGCTCGGTGACCGGGCTCGCTTCGTGGAGGCCAACGTGGCCGACCCCGAGGCGGTCAGCGCGGCCCTGGACGTCGCGGAATCTCTTGGCCCGGTGCGGATCAACGTCAACTGCGCGGGAATCGGCAACGCGATCAAGACGCTGAGCAAGGACGGCGCCTTCCCGCTGGATGCCTTCAGCAAGATCATCCAGGTCAACCTGATCGGCACCTTCAACGTGCTGCGGCTCTCGGCCGAGCGGATCGCCAAGACCGAGCCGATCAACGGCGAGCGTGGCGTCATCATCAACACCGCCTCGGTCGCGGCGTTCGAGGGCCAGATCGGGCAGGCCGCCTACTCGGCGTCCAAGGGCGGCGTGGTCGGTATGACGCTGCCGATCGCCCGTGACCTGTCGCGTGAACTGATCCGGGTCTGCACCATCGCTCCGGGGCTGTTCAAGACGCCGCTGCTGGGCTCGCTGCCCGAGGAGGCGCAGAAGTCGCTGGGTGCGCAGGTGCCGCACCCGTCGCGGCTCGGTGACCCCGACGAGTACGGCGCCCTGGCCGAGCACATCATCAACAACCCGATGCTCAACGGCGAGGTCATCCGCCTCGACGGTGCCATCCGGATGGCACCCCGATGAGTTCCTGCGCGAAGAGCATCAAGCAGAGCTAGGAGTCCTTATGGCCATTACAACGAAGTTCACCGAGACGTTCGGGGTCGAGCATCCCATCGCCCAAGGCGGCATGCAGTGGGTGGGTCGCGCGGAGCTGGTGGCCGCGGTCGCCAACGCCGGGGCGCTGGGTTTCCTGACCGCGCTCACCCAGCCGACGCCGGCCGACCTGGCCAACGAGATCGCCAAGACCCGGGATCTCACCGACAAGCCGTTCGGGGTGAACCTGACCATCCTCCCGGCGATCAACCCGCCGCCCTACGACGAGTACCGCCAGGTGATCGTCGACGCCGGCATCAAGATCGTCGAGACTGCCGGATCCAACCCGGCGCCGCACCTGCCGATGTTTCACGACAACGGAATCAAGGTGCTGCACAAGTGCACCTCGGTGCGGCACGCGGTCAAGGCGCAGAGCCTGGGCGTGGACGGCATCAGCATCGACGGGTTCGAATGTGCGGGCCACCCGGGTGAGGACGACATCCCGGGCCTGGTGCTGATCCCGGCCGCCGCGGCGCAGATCGAGATCCCGATGATCGCCTCCGGCGGTTTCGCCGACGCCCGCGGCCTGGTCGCGGCGCTGGCCCTGGGTGCCGACGGCGTCAACATGGGCTCGCGGTTCATGTGCACCGTGGAGTCCTGCATCCACCAGAACGTCAAGGAAGCGATCGTCGCCGGCGACGAGCGCGGCACCGAGCTGATCTTCCGGTCGTTGCACAACACCGCCCGGGTGGCTAGCAACGCGGTGTCCCGCGAGGTGGTCGAGATCCTCAACAACGGCGGTCAGTTCCCCGACGTCCAAGAGCTGGTGGCCGGTGTGCGCGGCCGCCGCGTCTTCGACGAAGGCGACGTCGACGCCGGGATCTGGACGGTGGGCACCGCGATGGGGCTCATCAACGACATTCCGACCGTCGACGAGCTGGTGTCGCGGATGGTGTCCGAGGCCGAGGAGATCATCCTCGGACGGCTGGGCAACATGGTCGAGGACGACGACGAGGAGAACGTCGCCTGACGAGGGCGGCTGAGGGCTTAACGACGCCGAACGTGCGATCAGGCCGGAAATCCGCAGATTTTCCGGCCTGATTACACGTTCGGCGTTGTCCGTTTACGGCACGGCCGAACCGAGTCTGAATGTCAGAGAAATGGGATGACTCAAAGAGGGCGGCCCGCTTACAGGGGGCGGCCATCGCCACGCAACAGCGTGACCGTGAAAGGCGCCGCTGTCGCGGCGCCGATCAATCAGCTGGCCAGCGAATGCAAGCCTTCGACCTGCTCCGAGGTGTCGCCCTCGACGAGGAAATCGCCGTGGTACAGGGCCTCGAAGTCGACCTTGATGACGTCGGCACTTGAGTCGTCGATCCACATGACCCTGAGCCTATGGGCCGCTATTAAGGAATCATTGAGTCACGTTTCGGGAAATGGTGGCAATATTACTGGCCGGTAGCGTTTGGTGCGGCCGGCGCTGCAGGAGCTGTGTGCGCCTCCGCTGCGCCCGGCTAGGGTGGCTGCCATGAGCGCATCGGACACCCTGGACAACCCGCTGTTCGCCCGGATCTGGACTTTCATGTCCAGTCGCGAGACCGACTGGTTGCGGGACCGCCGCCGAGAGAACCTCGAGGGGTTGTCCGGGCGAGTGCTCGAGATCGGAGCCGGCACCGGCAGCAACTTCGGCTTCTACCCCGACACCGTGACTGAGGTGGTGGCCGCCGAACCCGAATCACGGCTGCGGGATGCCGCCGTCTCTGCTGCCGCGGCGGCGTCGGTGCCGATCACCGTGGTGGCCAGCACCGTGGAAACCTTGGACTCCCGGGAGCCCTTCGACGCGATCGTGTGCTCGCTGGTTTTGTGTTCGGTCGACCGTCCCGAGGACGTGCTGCGCCAGCTGTTCGCATTGCTGAAGCCCGGCGGCGAGCTGCGCTACTTCGAGCATGTCGCCAGCGCCGGGATGCGCGGCGGACTGCAACGGGTGGCCGACGCCACCTTCTGGCCCCGACTGTTCGGCAACTGCCACACCCACCGCGAGACCGAGCAGATGATCACCGGTGCCGGCTTCGTCGTCGACCGGGCGCGGCGCGGGCATCAATTCCCGGCGTGGGCGCCGGTGCCGGTGTCGGAGTTCGCGCTGGGCTCGGCCAGCCGCCCGGCCTGAATCGGAGTCAGCCCAGCAGGAACGGCAACCGCTGTGCCATCCCCGGCAGTGCCGCCGAGGCGGTGGTTTGCAGAAAGACCGTGGCCCGCTCCGACAGCGGCGTCGGCTCCGGGTTCACCTGGATGACGGTCTTGCCCAGCTCCAGCGCTCGTTCGGGCAGGCTGGCCGCCGGATAGACCACCCCGGACGTGCCGACCACGATCAGCGCATCGGCGGCGTCGACAGCCTCGACCGCTGCGTTCCACGGCTCGTCGGGAAGCTGTTCGCCGAACCACACCACGTCCGGGCGGATCAAGCCGCCGCACTCGCACTGCGGGGGCATGATTTCGAGTACGGGCTCTGCCAGCTCCGGCAGCTGCGTGTCGTGCGGTTGCTCGCAGTCCGAGCAGCGGAACGTGAACATCCGGCCGTGCAGATGGTGAACCGAGGAACTGCCGCCGCGCTCGTGCAGATTGTCAACGTTCTGGGTGATGACCTGGACGTCGGCGTGCTGCTCCCAGTCCGCGATCGCAGTGTGGCCCAGGTTCGGCTCATAGCGGCGGGCCAGCTGGCAGCGCCACACATACCAGCCCCACACCAGTTCCGGCTGCCGATTCCAGCCATCGATGCTGGAGACCTCGTAGGGGTCGTATTGCGACCACAGCCCCTTCTCGTCATCGCGGAAGGTAGGTATCCCGCTCTCCGCTGAGATCCCTGCACCACTGAACACCACCACCCGCACGCCACCAAGATAGCGGGATACTGGCCGAATGGACTTTTCCGACCTGCTGAAAAACGACGTGCATGCCGACGTGCCGCTGTTCGAGCAGATCCGGGGCGCACTGATCGAGGCGGTCCGGGCCGGGGCACTGCCGGCGGGAACCCGGCTGCCGACGGTGCGCCAATTGGCGAGTCAACTGGGTCTGGCGGTCAACACCGTCGCGCGCGCCTACCGCGAGCTGGAGGCCGGCGGCGTCGTCGAAACTCGGGGCCGGTTCGGCACCTTCGTGGCAAGTAGTGACCCGGCCGATGCAGCTATGACGCAGGCGGCGGGCGCTTTCGTGGCCGCGGCCCACGCGGTCGGTTTGGCCAAGGCCGACGCGCTGCGCTACCTCGACGCGGCCTTCGACAGCGGTGCTTAGCCGAATTCCAGCAGGGTCAGTGACGGACGGACCGGGTCCAGGAAGCGCAGCCGATACGCGCTCGAGAGCAAGGTGTTGAACAGCCACCCGCGCCCGGCCGGCAACGGCAGATCGCGCACGGCCCGGATACCGGGCATGGTGTTTACCAGATCGGCCGCTTGGCTCATCGAGAGGTTGAACGGCATCGGTGGCGCCTTGTACCGCAGCGACGTCCATACCCCGCGGCGAATCAGCATCGCCAGCAACGGCGGCGGCACATCGAATAGCAGCCGCCCGCCCGGGAAGCGGCGGGCGCACTCGGCGATCAGCCCGAGCGACTGCTCAGGCTGCAGGTACATCAGCAGGCCCTCGGCGCTGATGAACACGCCCTTGTCCGGATCGACCTGGTCCATCCAGCTGTAGTCCAACGCGGATTGGGCGCACACCGAGATCTGCGGCGACGCCGGCAGCAGCCGGGCGCGGATGTCGATGATCGGCGGGAGATCGACGGTGAGCCAGCGGAACGCGGCGTCGGGCACGCTCGCGCTCACCCGCCAGAAGCTGGTCTGCAAACCCTCGGCCAGGGCCACCACGGTGCCCGACGGGTGCTGGCGCAGAAATTGGCGGGTCTGCTCATCGAAGGCCAAGGCGCGCAGCGCGATGTCCTGGCGCGTCGGCCCGAATTTCGCGAAGTCGAAGTCGATCGACTCGGCCAGGCTGATCGCCATCGGGTCTTCGATGATCCCGTCGGGACGGCGGGCCTCTCTGGCCCGAGCGTTCAAGGTCAGCAACGCGGTTTCGGAGACCCCGGTCAGGGTGACTTTGTGTGCCTGGCTCACGCCTGCGACCTTACCGGTGTGCGGCTCAGCGCAGCATTTTGTTCAGCGTGCGCAGGTTGCGGGTGGTGGTGGCGGATTTGTACCGCTTGTTGCTCATCGTCTTGCCCACAGCGCTGGTCAGGGTGTCGCCCTTGGGGATCTGCCAGTACATCACCCCGCCACCGGGGGCGATCTTGTCGTCGGCATCTGCTGCCAGTTTCGCCAATTCGCTCAGCGCCGCGTCGTCGGCGACGAACGTGACATAGGAGTGCACGCCTGCGACCTCAGGTTCGAAGGGATACGCCGCCACGATGTCGCGCACGGTGTTTACGTCGTAGACCAGCACCCAGGCCTCATAGCCGAAGCGCTTCCGCAACGCTGCCTCGGCGGTCGCGCGCACCGCCGCGGCATCGGCGGGCGAGTCCAGCAGCACGTTGCCGCTGGCCAGCAGGGTGCGGACCTCGGAGAATCCGGCAGCGGTCAGCGCGGCAGCGACCTCGGCCATCTTGAGGTTGACCCCGCCGACGTTCACGCCGCGCAGAAACAGGGCATACCGGGTCATGAGACGGCCTCCAATCGGTGGAACAACGCTGGCAATAAGCGGACACGTCGGTAGGCTTCGATCATGGGACGCCAGGTATTCGACGACAAGTTGCTTGCGTTGATCAGCGGGAACTCGCTCGGCGTCTTGGCCACCCTCAAGAAAGACGGACGCCCCCAACTGTCGAACGTGAAGTACTACTTCGACCCGCGGTCGCTGGTGGTGCAGGTGTCGGTCACCGAACCGCGGGCCAAAACCCGCAACCTGCGCCGTGACCCCAGAGCGTCGCTGCTGGTCGATTCCGACGACGGCTGGTCCTATGCCGTCGCCGAGGGAGATGCCCAGCTGACGCCGCCGGCCGCTGCGCCCGATGACGACACCGTCGAGGCACTGATTGCGTTGTACCGCAATATCGCCGGGGAGCATCCGGACTGGGACGAGTACCGCCAGGCTATGGTGACCGACCGCCGCGTGCTGGTGACACTGCCGATCCAGCACCTCTACGGCATGCCGCCGGGAGTGCGCTGAACATCTCCCACCCGGTATGCCCGGCGCTGAGCTAGGCTCCCGGGTATGCCCGAATCAGATTCCGCCGCAGACGAGAACAAGCGCAAGTTCCGGGAGGCGCTGGAGCGTAAGAAGGCGAAGGCGGCGGGCGGCTCCGACCATAAGGACGGCGGCGCCAAGCAGTCGCGGTCGCACGGACCGGTGGAGAGCCGCCGGGAGTTCCGCCGCAAGAGCGGCTAGTTCGGGCAGTTACTGCACCGGGCAGGCGTATTTGCGGGCCACGTCCATCAGCCGCTGGTCCGCTCCGGGCCCGACGACTCCTTGTGCCATGAGTTCCCACCCGATGAACCCGGGAAGTCCGCCCTCGCACGCCTGATGCGCTACGCGCCAGGCGGTGTCGGGGTTGAGGTTGAACCCGTTGCGCTCCAGGCCTTGCATGTACGTGTCGAACTCCGGGGTGCCCTGCTCCGGTATCGCCCCGGCCGTGGCGGCCAGGGCTACGGCGGAAACCACCGCGGTGAACAGTGCTGCCGCTACACGTCTCATGGTCCTTCTCCTGCAGGGGTGCGTTCGCTGGATATGGCCTCTACCGTTGCACACGCCACTGACACAGACCACCGGAACGTTTTGGTCGGCTGGGGTGGGCCCCACGGGTCGACCAGGCCTCGACAGGTAAGGGCCGGGCCGCCGGCGACAGGTCAGTTCGCGGGGGCCGGGGCAGTTCTTATCGCTGCGGACGGTCTTCACCAGCGGTGACGTTCTCGGTCGATGTCATCTTGTCGACGCGTCCAGGTGTCGTCGGTGTCCTTGGAGCCCCCGTCGGTGCTGCACGTCGGACGCTCACCGAGTAGTACGTGCCGTCGCGAGTCGGCGTCGGTGTTTCCGTTGGCGTGCTGGGTGACGTGCTGCCTGCCTCGGTGCAGGCTGGGTACGGCTTCAACGTGCGGGGCCGGCACCAGTGTCAGCCCTGCGGCGGTAAGGACTAGGACGGCAATAGCTCTGAGCATCTGGTGGGCCTCTTTCGCGCTCATGGGGGTGCCCGCGATTGCGAACCCTGGGTCCGACAAGCGTCGGAGGTCACCCATGCGCGGCAGGGCTCGGGTCGCCAAGCGCGATCAGCTAGCAGCCAGGCCGAGTCGAGCTTTGGGGTGGATGATCGAGGAGGCCGGCCAGGTCAAGCGGGAGGCATGGTTAACCGCATCAGAGGAAAGTCGACGGCAGCTCTGTTTTGATGCAGGGTTGCGGTACCTGCTGGGCCGCGGGGCAGAGCGTGGCTACTTCGAAGGATGGGCGTAGACGGTTATGAAACGTTTGCTTACCGGGTTGATCCTCACAGCCATGGCCGCTGTCGCCATTACGCCGGCTGCGGTCGCCGGCGCAGATCCGATTGAGCCGTATTGCTTCGATGCCCGGTTGTGCTCTGACGATTTCGGGAGCCGGACCTACTGCCCGGAAAGCGGTAGCTGGGTCGGCCCGTTCGGGACCTGCGCTTCGCTCAACACCGGCCCGTATGCACCCGGTGGTTTGAGGCCGAACCAGAGCATCTGGGATGACGAAGACCCCGAGTGAGTGCAGACCGGCCATGACCAACTGTGCGCTCCCCCAAGGGGGCTTCAGGTCGAATGCTCCTATCTCCGTGGTTGCGGTCCTGGGGGTGCGGGACCGGTCCGAAAAAGCGGGACGGCAGTGTCACGCATTCGAGGATGGCTACCATCTCTCTCAGTGGTGTAACGCGGACGTTGGACCGTCCGCTCCTTGTCGAGAGGTGGTTGGTGACTCCGAAACTCTGCCTCACTCAAGACCCCGAGGCTGACGAGCTGCTCTCGGGAGACCCGTTCGCGCTGCTGGTCGGAATGCTGCTCGATCAACAAGTGAAGATACGATTGCAACTGTGTGTGTGGTGGGGGGGGAGGGAGGGAAAGCTAGGTGGTGCGCGGTCTCGTCGCAAGCTGCTGAGTCGACGCTGGCATGGCGTTCGGAGTTCGGGTGCTGGCGACGATCACTGCCTCGCTAATGTTTGGGCCTATGCAACTGAACCCTGGGACCGTTTTTGCCGGCTACGTGATTGTTCGGCTCCTGGGGGCCGGCGGTATGGGGGAGGTCTACCTCGCCCAGCATCCGCGTCTGCCGCGTCATGATGCGCTTAAGGTCTTGCCTCTGGATATATCCGGGGACACAGACTTTCGCCAACGATTTATCCGGGAGGCGGATCTTGCTGCCTCAATATCGCATTGAGCCGTCCCGGTAAGTCCGGGGACTGATTTCCTTGAATCACCCCGCCTTCGGTGGGGTGTGCCTGTGATCGTAGTGAAGCGCTTCGA